>DATBML010000348.1:0-6181 GCA_036554885.1 Desulfuromonadales bacterium | reverse complement strand
CGCAGAATCTCTCCGGCGAGGTCCTTGAGCAGCTGCGGCTGCTGACCAACCTGGAAACCAGCAGCCGCAAGCTGCTGCAGATCATCCTGATCGGCCAGCCGGAACTCCGCGATCAGCTGGCGCGCACCGAGCTTCGCCAGGTCGCCCAGCGGATCACCGCCCGCTACCACCTGGGGCCATTGGAGCGCAGCGACCTGGCCGACTATCTGCAACACCGGCTCGCCATTGCCGGCAGCCGCCGGCAGCTCTTCACGTCCCGGGCGGTATCCGCCCTTTATCGCGCGAGCCGCGGCATCCCGCGCCTGGTCAACGTCCTCGCCGATCGAGCGCTGCTCGGCGCCTATGCCAGGGAAGAGAGCATTGTTGGGCGCGGCACGGCCAGGCGGGCCGTGCGCGAAGTGTTCGACAGGCCCGAAACCCTTTCCGGTCTCCGACGCTGGGTTCTGCCCGGGCTGCTGGTGTCGGTAGTCGTTCTAGCCGTCTTCGGTCGCACTCCACCGGGCGAGTCGCCCGCCCGGATGGCGGTCCCACCGGCAATACCGGCCGCAGCCATGGCCACGAAGGAGGCGGCGCCTGAGCTCCCGGTGCCTCCCGCAAAGACCTGGGAAGATGTTTTGCCGGCGGGCGTCGGCGCCCGGCGTCTGGCAGAAAACGATCTCCTGCGCCTTTGGGGGTTGGCAGGGTCGGAGACGGAGGGGATGTGTCGGACCGCGCAAGCCGCGGGGCTGGACTGCCTGACGAGTGTCGGCTCGCTGGCATTGCTCGGGCAGCTCGACCGGCCGGCAATTCTGCATCTGCGCACGGCCGAGGGGGGAGCGGCTTTCGGCACCCTGGCCCGGCTGCAGGACGAGAAGCTGGAACTGCTCATCGGCGGCAAGGCCGTCGAACTGCCCGCCGAAGACCTGCCGCGATACTGGCTGGGCGAGTTCACCCTGATCTGGCGGCCGATGTTCCCTTTGAACCAGGAACTGCGTCGCGGCGACCAGGGGACAGCCGTGGCCTGGCTGGCGCGCTCCCTGCCCGATGCGGCGGAGAGCCCCGAGACCGGGAGAACGGCCGGGCCCGGGCTGTTCGACAATCAGCTGGAAACGCGGGTGAAGCAGTTTCAGCTGCGTTACGGGCTGTTGCCCGACGGCATCGCCGGGCCCAAGACCCTGATCCTGCTCGACCGGCAGCTCGGCACGCCCGGGCCTCGGCTGGCCGGAAACCATCTGGAGCCTTGAGGTATGTCATTCATTCACGATGCGCTCAAAAAATCGGAAGCCGAACGCCGGCGGGGTGAAGTCCCCCGGCTGCAGAATGAACCGTTTTCACCGCCCCTGCGTCGACGGCCGCTCTGGCCTCTGCTGCTGACCCTGGCGCTGCTGTTCAACGGGGCCGTACTCGGCTGGTGGCTCCTTTTTCGCGAAGAGCCGCCCGCGACGGTTGTCGCGGTGGCCGCCGACCCCGGTCAGACCGGGATCGGCGCCGGAGCCGTCCGCCGCGAGCCGGTCAGGGACCCCGCTGCCGCATCCGCCGAACGTTCTCCCGTCACCATGCCGGCCGCCGTCGCCGCCGATTCGCCGCCTTCGGCCGCGCACTCTTCCCCTGCAGAGCCGGCAGTGACGACGGTTATCGTCGACGAAAGGCCTGTCTCCGCCGCGACGCCCCACACCGTCCCGGCGCCCCGAAAAACGGCTGAACAGCAGGTAACTGTGCGCCGGACGGAGCCTTCGGCTGCGGCGCGGTCGAAGGCTGCCGCGGCCCCGGTCGTCGAATCCTATCCGCCGGTTGCCGATCTCCCCGGCGACGTCCGTTCCGGGCTGCCCGCCCTCGATATGCAGCTGCACTTTTTCACCCCAGTCGCCGAACGCCGGCTGGTCCGACTCAACGGCGCCAACCTGCGGGAAGGGGACAGCGGCGGGGACGGTCTGAGAGTGGTGGAGATCACCTCGAACGGGGTCAAGCTCTCCAGAGGTGGTGTGCGGTTTTTTCTCCCGGCCGGCCGGCCTTAGGGCCATGCGGTGTTAGGAAATGTGAAAAGCCGGGACAAACGTCCCGGCTTTTCACGTGCGATCTTTATTCCTAGGCGATCCGTAGAACTATGGAATCAGCCGAGGTTGGCGTTGACGAAATCCCAGTTGATCAGGTGGTCGATGAAGGCCTGGAGAAAGTCGGGCCGGCGGTTCTGGTAGTCGAGGTAATAGGCGTGCTCCCAGACATCCACCACCAGCAGCGGCTTGATCCCCTGGGCGACGGGGGTTTCGGCGTTGGCTCCCTGCATGATCTCCAGTTTGCCGCCTTTCTCCACCAGCCAGGCCCAGCCACTGCCGAACAGGGTCGCCCCGGCGATCTTGAAAGACTCGGCAAACTTCTCGTAACTGCCGAAATCGGTCGTGATCCGCTCGGCGATTCTGCCGCCCGGTTTGCCGCCGCCGCCCTTCTTCATGCAATGCCAGAAGAAGGCATGGTTCCAGGCCTGGGCGGTGTTGTTGAAGAGCCCCTTTTTGGCCGGATCCTTGGCGGCGGCCTGAATGATGGTCACCAGGTCCTTGCCGGCCAGATCGCTCCCTTCGAGCATCTTGTTGGCGTTGTCCACATAGGCCTTGTGGTGCTTGCCGTAGTGGTACTCGAAAGTGCGGGTGCTGATGTAGGGTTCGAGGGCATTCCTGGGATAGGGCAGGTCAGGATAGGGAACGGACATGCTTGCCTCCTGTGGCGAAAAGGTGGGGGACGGCTCTGAGGTTTTCGAAAGTTTACAGACTGCCGGTCAATCTGCAACCTCCCGGAGCGCTTCCACACTGCGGCCAGCGAGAAGCAACAGCGGCAACAGCGTGTCAGGAGCTTTTTGTGGCTTTTTGCTTGATCATGAATTAATTTGACATAAAATCAAGGCTCGCCTTCAGCCTGCTCGCCGTTTTATGCCGGCGGAGGCCCTGGCATTTTTCCGAAGCATTCGAACAGGAACCCGGCTTTTCATTTCAAAAATACGGAGAGTTCCCCGATGGCCGAAGAAGGCGTCTTCTTTCTCCCCGTGAAGGATTTTTGCCGGCGGCAGGTGGTGACCTGCTCCCTGGACGACCGGGTTGTGGACACGGCCGCGACCATGCGGGAGCGCAACATCTCGAGCGTCGTCGTCTGCAAGGATGGCGTGCCGACCGGGATCGTCACCGACCGCGACCTGCGCAACAAGATCGTCTCCCGCGGCGAGGACCCCCGCGCCCTGGCCGTGCGGCAGATCATGAACGCCCCCCTGATCACGGTCGGCGAGGAGGATTTCCTCTTCGAGGCCCTCTACCGGATGTCGCGGCACGGCATCCACCGGGTCGGGGTGGTCGATGCCGCCGGACGGCTTACCGGAATTGTCACCGACTCGGATATCCTGCGGCTGCAGACCCGTTCTCCCCAGCAGATGGTGCGCGAGATCGAAGAGGCACGCAGCGTGGAGGAGCTGAAAAAGCTCCAGACCCGGGTGCAGAACCTGGTTGTACACCTGGTCGGCACCGGCGTCGCCACCCGGGACCTGGTGCGCCTGATCTCTCACCTCAACGACCGGATTCTGCTCCGCCTGATCGCCCTGCTGCGCGCGGAGCGGTTCGCCGATCTGACGGAGCGTTTCGCCTTTCTGGTCCTGGGGAGCGAGGGGAGGCGGGAACAGACCCTGACCACCGATCAGGACAATGCCATCGTCTACGCCGAGGATCTCACCGACGCCGAGGTGCAGCGCCTCGAGGCCTTCTCGCGGGAACTGATCGACTCCCTCATTGCCATCGGCGTCCCGGCCTGTCCCGGCGGCATCATGGCCAGGAACGAGGCCTGGCGGCGGAGCGTTTCCGGCTGGACCGGGGTGCTCGACCAGTGGTTCGCCAGCGCGACCTCCGAAAACATCCTCAACGTCAGCATGTTTTCCGACCTGCGGACCCTCTACGGCGACCCGTCCCTGGAACAGACCCTGAAAGAGCATCTGGCCGGCCGCCTGCACCGGGATCCGGCTTTCCTGATGCGCATGGCGGCCAATGTTCTGCGCTTCGCGCCGCCCCTCGGTTGGTTCGGCCGGATCAAAGTGGAGCGCAAGGGGGAGCACCGCGGGCTGCTCGACGTAAAGAAGGCGGGAATCTTCGCCATTACCGAGGGAGTGAAGGCCCTGGCCCTGGAGGCCGGAACCATGGATGGCGGCACCCGGGATCGCATGCAGCGGCTGGTGGCGGCGAAGGTCCTCGACCGGCAGCAGGTCGAAGACCTGGAGGCAAGCTTCAATTTTCTCGTGGTGCTCCGGCTGCGAGCCCAGGTGGCGGCGATCCGCGAGGGGCGGAATCCGACCAACCACATTGCCCTGGATCAGCTCAACCGCATGGAGAAAGGCAGGCTGCGCCTCGCGTTGGAAGGGGTAAAAGCGTTCCAGGATTTTCTGAAACGGCGCTTTCAGCTCGATCTGCTGCGGTGAATCCTTCCTGCCGGCCAGAGTAGATTTCCCGCCTACATTTTATACGCTCACACTTCTTCCGGTGAGTAGTGTAAAATGAATGCCAAAAACCCACCGGGAATTAACATGCGAGAACCCCTGCACCAAACAGGAACCGAGACCCCGGCCGGGCAGGAAGCCCGCGCCGCAACTGAAGCGGTTTCCCTGGAAGTTCGAACCTTCAGCGTTGCAACCCGCCCCGCCGATGGCGGCGAAGACTTTATTGTCCACCGCCCGGAGGCCACCGGATACCCCGGCGGACAGCCGGCAGGCAGAAGCATTCTGCGAAAATTCGGGCCGATCGGGCTTCTTCTGCTGTTCCTGTTCAGCAAGCTCAAGTACCTGGCTCTGCTCCTCCAAATCGGCAAGTTCAAAACCTTCATTACCATGCTGATCAGCATTTGGGCCTACGCCCTCTTCTGGGGCTGGTCTTTTGCCGCCGGATTCGTCGCCCTGATCTTTGTCCATGAAATGGGGCACGTCGCCGCCCTGCGCATGCTGGGGGTGAAGGCTTCGGCACCAATGTTCATCCCCTTTGTCGGCGCCTATATCGGCATGAAGGAACTTCCCGACAACGCCTTCTCCGAGTCGGTGGCGGCCTACGGGGGGCCACTGCTGGGCACCCTTGGGGCCATCGGCTGCGCCGGGGCGGGGCTGGCTACCGGCAATCCCTTCTGGTTCGCACTGGCTTCTTCCGGCTTTCTCCTCAACCTGTTCAACCTGCTGCCCATGTCGCCGCTGGACGGCGGGCGGATCATCGGCGTCATCAGCCCCAAGCTGTGGATTGTCGGCCTGGCGGGGGCGGTCGGGCTGTTCTGGCTGACCTGGTCGCCGCTGATTGCCCTGATCGTCATCATGGGCAGCCTGCAGATCCACTCGGCGTCCAAACGTTCCAATACCGAAAAGGCGCGCTACTACGCGGTAGCGCCGGTCAAAAGGGTCGCCATGGGCGCGGCCTTCCTGCTGCTGCTGGCCGTAACCTCCATCGGCATGCTGGTCGTGCAGGTCCCGCTGCATGATATTCAGCAGAGGTCCGGCATCTCGGCCCGGGAAATGCCGTGATAGCGTTTCTTTACCGTTAAGGGGAGTGTCGTTGACTGCGTGACGTCTTGCGCTAATATGTTAAAAAAACATAGGAGGCAAGTCCATGGCCGAGAACGACTGCGTAAATCCCGAAGAACATTGCGATCTGCACGCCTGTCAGTTGAAGTACAAAGTGATGAATCCGGAGATCGAGAAGATTTTCGAGAAGCCCCGTTATGTCTGCACCAACTGTGGTGCCCGCGTCCACAACGAAGAGAACCTCTGCCGACCGAAGCCGATTTGACCTCGTGTGTTCGGATCGGTCTGGTCAACTTACCAAAATTGAAGCTGAATTACTGAGGGGGTTGGAATGGTCCGACCCCACGATGGTCATCATTGATGCAGTGATTTGCGGTCGGAGAGAACGGCCGGGTCCCCTGGGGGCCCGGCCGTTTATTAAGCTCTGTAACGAAATTCTTGCCAGGTATTCTTCACATGCGCTTGTTACTGGTTGAGGACGATCGAAATATCGCCGATTTCATTGTTAAAGGCTTCCGTGAAGCCGGTTTTGCGGTGGACCATGCCCCGGACGGCGAGGAGGGTCTGCAGATGGCCCAGACCGTCTCCTATGATGTTGCCGTCGTCGACATCATGTTGCCCAGGCTGGACGGCATCAGCCTTCTGGTCGAGCTTCGCAATCGTCGCATCAATACCCCC
>DATBML010000265.1:0-3925 GCA_036554885.1 Desulfuromonadales bacterium | reverse complement strand
TAGAGCTCGAAACCGAAGTGCCGGAAGAGGATGGCGAAGATCTTGCTGCGGGTGGCCAGGCCGCAGGCGCGGCCGTCCTCGACCAGCGCCAGGGCCTCGATCTCCCGCACGGCGAAGAAGCGATCGGCGACTTCGGTGATCCGCATTTCTGGTGAAATGGCTTCACGGGAGGTAATCAGGGTGCCGACAGGGGGTGAATCGTGATGGGTAGGTTTCGCCATGGTTCTACCTTGAGCGCGGGGTGGGAAGCTACGTGCGGCACACTGCCGCCTAGAGGCCGATCATCGCCGCCAGAAGCCTCGCCGTACCCAGACCGATGCCGCTGCCGAGGGCGGCCCCGGCCAGCACGTCGGTGGGGTAGTGACAGCCGAGAAAGACCCGGGAAAGACCGATGAGCAGCGCGACGGGAAAGAAGAAGAGCTCCGAGCCGGGAACGAGCGCGGCATAATTGGCGCAGACGGCGAAGGCGGTCATGGTGTGGCCGGAAGGAAAAGAGAAGCGGTCGGGCGGCGCCAGCAGGCACGGCAGGTCGCACCAGACTTCGAAAGGTCGCGGCCGGCCGATGAGGTTCTTGACCGCCATGAACAGCGCGACGGAAAGCAGGCTGGCCAGCGCCGCGCCGAGCACCGCCCAGCGGGTCGCGGTGGCGCCGACGGCCAGCAGCACCAGGCCGCTGACCCACCAGAGCGGACCGTCGCCGAGGCGGCTGGCGACCAGGAACAGAGCGGTCAGCGGGGCAAACCGGCGCAGGTCGAAGAGGCGATGCATGAGGGCGACTTCCCGCGTGGTGACGTGGCGGCTGAAGAAAGCGGTCCACCTGGAAGCTTCGATCACGGACATGGCTGCACTCCTTTCCCGGGGGCTGTCTGAGGATGCTCCCTTTGCCGGGCAGCAGCGCCGACCACCTCGAGGTAGCGCCGGCGCACTACGGAATTGATCGCTTCCCAATTCTGGCCGGCGGCATACCGGAGGGCCTGAGCTGACATCCCTGCCAGGCGGGCAGGGTCGGCAATCAGGGCGGCGAGAGCGGCGGCCAGGCCCTCGGCCCCGATTTTCCCGACCAGCAGGCCGGTCTCGCCGTGGCGGACCACATCGCGCGGTCCGGGCACGTCGAAGGCGACCGCCGGCAGCCCCGAGGCCATGGCTTCGAGCAGCACGTTGCCAAAGGTGTCGCTGAGCGACGGGAAGACGAACAGGTCGGCGGAAGCGTAAATGCGTGCCAACTCCTCGCCGCGCCGGTAGCCGGCGAAGATCACCCGCGGGTCTGCGGCGGCGGCCTCGAGCTTCGGACGGAGCGGACCGTCACCGATCAGCAGCAGATTCACCGGCAGTGCCGTGGGCAGACGGCGGAAGGCGGCGAGCAGTGTTTCCAGATTTTTCTCCGCCGCCAGGCGGCCGCAGCAGGCGAGGACAACGGCATTTTCCGGAAGACCGAGCTGGCGGCGCAGTTCACCGTCGCGCTTGCCCGGGTGAAAGTTCACACAATTTACCCCCCGGCTCCAGATTTCCACCCGCTCGAACCCCTTCTCCCGCAGTTGGTCACGGATCGAGGGGGTCGGGCAGAAGGTGGCGGCGGTGGCATTGTGGAAGCCGCGCAGGTAGCGCCAGGCGGCCCCCTCCAGCCAGCCGGCGCCGTAGAGCCGCAGGTAGTGGGCGAAACTGGTATGATAGGAGCTGACGACCGGCAGAGTGAGGTTCTGCGCCGCCCGCAGCGCCGCCCAGCCGAGCGGCCCTTCGGTGGCGATGTGAACGACGTCGGGACGGAAGCTGGCCAGTTCCCTGGCAACCGTTGCCGGGGTGACGAGGGGAAGGCGCACCTCCGGATAGAAGGGGAGCGGGACGGCGCGGAAACCGACGACCGACAACCCGTCCTGCCCATGGCTTTCCGGATAACGGGGGATGAACAGGCGGACGGTGTCGCCGCAGGCGGTGAGGGACTCGACCAGTTTTTCCAGGGAGCGGGAGACGCCGTTGACCTGCGGAAACCAGGTCTCGGAAACGAGGGCGATGCGCAGAGCAGACGGTCTGGCCGTTTCACCGCCGTTCATGCCCAGCTCCGGGCCGGACGGGCGGGGAAGCGGACGCTGAAGCAGCTCCCCTCGCCGGGCACGCTCTTCACCTCGACGCTGCCGCCCATGGCCCGGGTCAGGGTTCGGCAGATATAGAGGCCGAGGCCGCTTCCCCGGGTCCTGCCGTCCGAACCTTCGCCGCGATAAAAGCGCTCGAAAATGCGGTCGATCTCGGCCGCCGGGATGCCTGGCCCGCGGTCTTCGACCGCCAGGGTTGCCACCCCGTCGGCCGTCTCGTGCAGCCGCAGTTCGACCGTCTTCCCTTCCTCGCTGTACTTGATGGCATTTTCCAGCAGGCTGGAGATCACCAGCCGGGTGGCCGTACGATTGAGGGCGAGAGGGGAAGAGGTTGCGGCCGATAGCCGTACGGTTATCCGCTTGGCTGCCGCCAGCGGCCGGAAGAGTTCGATTGTCTCGGCCGCTACGCCGTCCAGATTCAGCTTCTCCAGCGGGAGCCGGAAAACCCCGGCTTCGATCCGGCGGCAGAGCAGAATACCTTCGGCCAGGGAATCGAGGTGTATGGCACTGCGCCGGATAGCCTGCAGGCACTCGCCGGGCGGCAGCGAGGGATCGCCCTTGGCCAGGAGACCGGAATAGCCGCCGATGATCAGCAACTGATTACGCAGTTCGTGGAAGAGCATGTCCTGGAAATCGCTTTCCAGAGCGGCCCCGGCCTTCAGCGCCGCCACCCCGTCCGCCAGCGCCCGGCGTTCGCGGCGGCGGACCAGCAGGTTGCGGGCGCACAGGGCCACCTCCTTGACCGAATAGGGCTTGGCCAGATAGGCGTCGGCTCCCAGCTCCAGTCCGCGCAGCCGGTCATCGAGGGAGCCGAGGGCAGTCATCATCACGATCGGCGTCGAAGCGAGCTCCGCATCGTGGTGGCCGCGGATCAGCCGGCAGATCTCCCAGCCGTCGAGGTCGGGCAGCAGCAGGTCGAGCAGGATCAGGTCGGGACGCTCGGCACCGACCAGACGGCAGGCGCTCAGGCCGTCATGGGCGGTCAGGACGGCGAAGCCGCTGCGGCGGAGGTTGTACTCCAGCACTTCGGCCAGCTCCACCTCGTCCTCGACAATCAGGATTTTCCCCGCCGCCATGGCTGTCTGCGGCAAGCTGTCGACGGCCGTCTCCGCCGTCGCTGAAAGTTCGTTCACTGTTGTGCGCTCCATCGGCGCCGGGCGAAATTCGCTTCGCCGCCTGCTTCTGCCGATTCTTGCCGGGAAGCTTAGGCGAGGGATGTTACGGAACGGTTATGGGGGCTTTGGAATTTTGTTAGATGTTGCTGCTTGGCCATCAATTGCTTCCATTTCATTCTGACCGACGAGACGGGGAACCAGCAGGAGACATTTTAAGCAGCAGCCATTGATAATGGGCGACTCAATGATACTTTTTGAGAAAACTCGAGGAAACCTACCGGCACTCGACCCTCCGTGGTGAAATAACCGAAAGGAGAAACGCCATGAAACGAATTCAGCTTTGCCAACTGAAAGTTGTCCTGATCGCCTTGCTGTTGACCGCCGGCCTGGTCCTGATGGCGATGCCTGCTTTTGCCGCTACTGCCAACGAGATCGACAAGGAAGTCGCGCTGGCCCTGGAGAAGCTTTATGCCGACTCGCCGGCTGCGGTGGAGCTTGCAAAGGTGGCAAAGGGCATTCTGGTTTTTCCCAGTGTGATTAAGGGCGGGTTGGTCATCGGCGGTCAATACGGCGAGGGCGCTCTGCTTGTCGAGGGAAAGACTGTTGGTTACTACAATACGGTTGCGGCATCGTACGGTCTTCAGGCCGGAGCCCAGTCTTTCGGCTATGCCATGTTCTTCATGACCGATGAATCCCTGGCTTACCTCAACAAAAGCGAAGGTT
>DATBML010000230.1:0-2512 GCA_036554885.1 Desulfuromonadales bacterium | reverse complement strand
CCGGCGCTTCGGCCAGCAGCTGGGCCAGCACGCTCTCCTTCGGCTCGTGGACGGTGAACTCGCGGATCAACAGCTCGCCGCAGTCCTGCCCACAGAAGGCGGCCAGGTACGGCAGGGCGAGGCTGGGATGGATGAACTTGCTGTGCAGGGTGGTGAGAATCGTGCGCATGCGGCCAAGGATAACGCCAGGGGCGGCGGTTGCAAAGGGGAAATTGCTCCGGAGCGGGGGAGTGTGCTATTCTCGCCATCGGAATTGACCACCCTTAACCCCTCCTGAACCAGCAGGGGGATTTTAGGGCTCCCCTCCTTGATAAGGAGGGGCCGGGGGTGGTTGAAATCACCAGTCACCAGTCACGGATTCTCATGGCCCACAATAAAACCATTCTCGCCGTAGTCGCCGATGAAGCGGGCGAGGTTTTTGAACACCCCGAACTGCTGATGGCGGGGATGAACGGCGTGACGCCGCGCCTGCCGCGGGCCGACGAGTTGATCCCCCTGCCGGCCGGCAGCCGCCTCTTCACCGTCCCCGGCACGCCGCCGATCGGCTTCGACCCCCGGACCCGGAAGCCGACGACCGCCGAGCGCCTGCCGCGCAGCTGGGGCGGCGGTCGCATCCAGGCGGTCAGCGCCTTTCTCACCCCGGGTTTCACCCGCACCCTGCTGCCGGCCGCCGATTACGGGCGGAAGAACGTGACCCTGCCGCTCTGGTCGTACACCGCCGTCGGCTGGTGCGTCGAGGAGGAGCGCTTCTACGCCGCCGCCGTGCGCGTCGACCGCAACACCCAGTGGGAGCCCGGCCACTTCGACGACCGCGAACTCGACCCGCTGGTGCGCCGGGCGTTGCGCGCGAGCCCCGACAACCGACTCCTCGAGCAGCTCTCGCGCTGCGCCGTCGACTACCACTGCTTCGCCGCCAAGAACCTTTTCTTCCGCCGCTGGGAGGCGCCGCTGCCGACCTCTCCCGCCTGCAACTCGCGCTGCCTCGGCTGCATCTCGCTGCAGGAGTCGGACTGCTGCCCGGCCAGCCAGGAGCGTCTCACCTTTGTCCCCACGGTCGAGGAAATCTGCCAGGTCGCCGTGCCGCACCTGGGCGAGGCGGAAAACGCCATCGTCTCCTTCGGCCAGGGCTGCGAGGGAGATCCCATCCTGCAGGCCGACACCATCTGCGCAGCGGTGCGGCAGATGCGCCGGGCGACCGCCCGCGGCACGATCAATTTCAACTCCAACGCCTCGTTCCCCGATGCTGTCGACCGGCTGGCCGACGCCGGCGTCGACTCCATCCGCGTCTCTCTCAACTCGGTGCTGGAGGCGCGCTACAACGCCTACTATCGCCCCCGCGGCTACGCCTTTGCCGACGTGCTCGAATCGATCCGCCGGGCGAAAAAGAACGGGCTCTTCACCATGCTCAACTACCTGGTTTTCCCCGGGATCAGCGACCGCGAGGAGGAAGTGACAGCTCTCGAACGCCTGGTGGAGGAGACGGGGATCGACCTGATCCAGATGCGCAACCTCAGCATCGATCCGGTGATGTACTGGAGCGCCATCGGGGTCGCCGGCGAGGGGCTGGGGATGAAGGCGATGCTCGACCGTCTCAAGGGCAATATCCCCCGCCTGCAGTTCGGTTACTTCAACCGCACGAAGGAAAACTTCTACCCGGAGGGGTTCCGGACCGACTGGCCTCTCCCCGCCTGATCCAGTCATTCGCCCTCTGCGACCTGCCGCCGCCGTTGACATCCGGCCCCAAGGCTCTACGCTTTTCTCATGGGCAAACACCTCGTATTGGCCGGTGGCGGGCATGCCCACATGACCGTCATGTCCCGGATCCATGACTTCGCGGCGCGCGGCCACCGGGTGACCCTGGTGAGTCCGGCGCCTTGGCATTACTACTCGGGGATGGGTCCCGGGCTGCTCGGTGGTACCTACCGGCCGGCGCAGGTCCGCTTTGACGTCCGCAAAATGGTAGAGGACGGCGGTGGGCGATTTGTCGAGGACCGGCTGGTCCGGATCGAGGCCGACCGGCGGGTGCTGATTCTGGCCTCGGGCACCGCCCTCGGTTACGACGTCCTCTCTTGCAACGTCGGCAGCCGCGTGCCGGTTGAGATGGTGGCCGCTGCCGGCCCGGGGATTGTCCCGGTCAAACCGATCGACGGTCTCGAGCAGGCGCGTCAGGCCATCCTCGGGGAGCTGAAAACCCGTTCGCTGAAACTGCTCGTGGTCGGCGGCGGCCCGGCCGGAACGGAGCTGGCGGGCAACCTCCGGCGCCTGGTGCAGCAGGTGGACGGGCAGGCGACGATCACCCTGATTGCCGGCCGCCGGCTGCTGGGCGGCCTGCCGGAGCGGGTGCGGCAGCTGGCGCTGGCTTCCCTGCGCCGGCGCCGGGTGGAGGTCCTCGAGGGGGCGAAAGCCCTAAAGGTGCGGGACGGCCGGGCGGTTCTCGATAACGGAACCTCCCTCTCCTATGAGTTCGCCTTTCTGGCCATGGGCATCGAGCCGCCTCTGCTCTTTCGCGACT
>DATBML010000211.1:0-4679 GCA_036554885.1 Desulfuromonadales bacterium | reverse complement strand
ACCGGTCTCCATACGCCTTGAAATGGTCGAGATCGATGTACATGTGGGCAAAAGAATGCCCCTGCCGGATTCGACTGTCCAATTCCCGGTCGATGGCCAGGTTCCCCGGCAGATGGGTCAGCGGATTGGCGTCCAGATGCAATTTTTCGAGTTCACCGAGCTTGCGCCCCATCTGCATGAACTCGTGGGCCAATATGCCGAATTCATCCTGGCTGCGGATGCCGATCCGGTAATCGAAGCTTCCCGCAGCAATCTGCTCGGTCGCTCGAGTCAACGCTCCCAGGGAGCGGTGAATTCCGAATATGACCAAAACAGCGACGGGAGCGGAGAAGAGAAGACCAAGAAAGGCCAGAAGAAAAGTAATCCGGTAGGCTTTGGCGCTTGCGGTCGGCAGCTCGTCCAGGGTTGTTTCAATAACTGCCGTCTTTCCAGCAGTTAAAGTTTCCAGCCGCTCAGCCAGTATGGCCCGCTGGGGAGCCAGGATTCCTGCGGCGAATTCGCGGGCCTGATCATATTTTCGGCCGGACAGCAGTTGAAGCTCCTGCCCCCCTTTTTTTTCAGCCTCGATTACCAGCGATTCCAGGTGGCGCACGCTCTCGGGAGAAGCGGCAGCGAGGGCTCTCCAGGCGCTGGAGAATTCTTCACGCCGCTTACTGAGCATTTCCAGCAGAGCTTCATCTTCAAGAAGCAGGAATTGCTGTTCGATCCTTTCCTGGGCCAATAGGTTGTTCAGGAGGTCCCGGGCAAGGTCGAGGGCCCTGATGTCCCGTTTGACTAGTTGCTCCGCCCGGCGGGTCTGGGAATGCAAACTGGTCAGAGCGTAGGCCAGGGCGACCATGCCGAATAATGCAAAGACCAGATACCCGGCAGCAATTTTCGTGGTGACTCCGAATCGAACGGGCATGAATCCTTCACATCATGGACCGATAAATAAAATCGTTTCGGGGCATTGAAGAAGCATCAGGAGAAGAGCACCCCTGTCCTTTCTCCACCCGTGCCAGGCAGGCGCTGGAAGTGACGGTAGGCCTCCGGGGTGACGGTCCGCCCCCGCGGGGTGCGGTTCAGGTAGCCTTGCTGGATGAGGAAGGGCTCGATAACGTCCTCGATCGTGTCCTTCTCTTCGCCGATGGCTGCCGCCAGTGTTTCCAGGCCCACCGGACCGCCGGCAAATTTGTCGATGATGGTCAGCAGGAGCAACCGGTCCATGTGGTCGAACCCGCAGTCGTCGACTTCCAGGCGGGTCAGGGCCATGTCGGCCAGCGCGCGATCGATGCCGCCGTCGCCTTTGACCTGGGCAAAGTCCCGGACTCGCCGCAGCAGGCGGTTGGCGATGCGCGGGGTGCCGCGACTGCGGCGGGCGATTTCCAGAGCGCCGGCCTCATCGACAGGGATGCCGAGTATGCCGGCACTGCGATGGACGATGACGGCCAGTTCCTCATGCCGGTAGAATTCGAGGCGGCTGATGACGCCGAAACGGTCCCGCAACGGCGAGGAAAGCAGCCCGGCGCGGGTAGTGGCACCCACCAGGGTGAAGCGGGGGATGTCGAGCTTGATGGTGCGCGCCGATGGCCCCTGGCCGATCATGATGTCGAGCTGGTAGTCCTCCATGGCCGGATAGAGAATTTCTTCAACTACCGGAGAGAGACGGTGAATTTCGTCGATAAAAAGGACGTCGCCGGCCTCCAGATTGGTGAGGACGGCCGCCAGGTCCCCCGGCTTTTCAATGACCGGACCGGAAGTGCTCTTGATGTTGACGCCCATCTCTGCGGCGATGATATTGGCCAGGGTCGTCTTCCCCAAGCCCGGTGGACCGTAAAAAAGGACATGATCGAGTGCCTCCCGCCGTTGGCGGGCGGCATCGATGAAAATCTGCAGGTTGTCCTTGGCCTTGTTCTGACCAATGTACTCGCTCAGGGTGCGAGGGCGCAGGGAAGCGTCGAAACGATCGTCGTCGCCGGCGGCGGCAGGAGAAATAAGGCGGTCTGGCATAGAACGAAGTCCAAAGTGAAAGGTCCCGGGTCCAAGGTCTCGAGTCCAAAGTCTGAGGCGGTCTTTAGACTTTGGACCCGGGACTCGGGACTCGCAACCTGGTTTATCGTACCAGGACTCTTAGCGCGCCCTTGAGGACTTCTTCGAGGGAAGCGCCGGCCGGGATTTCGAGGGACTCGAGAACCTTGCGCGCCTGGTTCTCCTTGTAGCCGAGGTTGATCAGGGCCGACAGAATGTCTTCGAGTGGGTCGGCAGGCGTTGCCGGGGCGCCGGCAAGCGGTGCCCGGGGTGTCGGCGGACTGGTTTTTTGGATTTTCTCCTTAAGTTCCAGCACCAGCCGTTCGGCGGTTTTCTTGCCGATCCCCGGCAGGGCGGAAAGCCGTTTCACGTCACCGCCCGCCAGGGCCGTCCTGAGCTCCCCGGCAGGAATGTGGGAGAGAATGTTCACCGCCAGTTTCGGTCCGACGCCGGAGACGGCCAGCAACTGTCCGAACAGCTCCTTCTCCGCGACGGTCAGAAAGCCGAACAGGTGAATGGCATCCTCCCGGACGTGGGTATGAACATGCAGGCGGACTTCGCCTGCCTCCGGCAGGGCATAATAAGTGGAGAGGGGGATGAGGAGACGGTACCCTACCCCGCCGACGTCGATGATGAGATGATCGAAAGACTTGTAGGCAAGGTGTCCGGAGAGTAGTGCGATCATGGGAACCTTTGAGGCATGAAGGGTGAAGAGTGAGGGGAGCTTCCACTCACCCTGCCGCCGGTCAGCGGCGCCTGGCCGCCACCTGCAACCGGCCTGCAAGACCGCTGCTGTGAGCGTGACAGATGGCCACGGCCAAGGCGTCGGAAGCATCTTCCTGAGCGATCTCCGGCAGGTTCATCAAAGCCCGCACCATCTGCTGGACCTGCGCCTTGGCCGCCTTGCCGTAACCGACGACAGCGCTCTTGACCTGCATGGCAGTGTATTCGTGTACCGGCAACCCGGCGTTCACGCCTGCCAGCAGGGCGACTCCGCGAGCATGGCCGAGCTTGAGGGCGGAGAGCACGTTGCGGGAGACGAATATCTGTTCGACGGCTACCGCCTCCGGGGCGAACTCGGCGATGAGCCGGGTCAGGCTGTCATGAATGGTCTTCAGGCGCAGCGGCAGTTCATCGCCGCTACGGGTGCAGATGGCCCCGTTGTCGAGATGGACCAGCCGGTTGCCCTGCTTCTCGATGAGGCCGTATCCGGTGATCCGGGTGCCGGGGTCGATCCCTAAAATTCTCATAAAATCCGGCTAAAGGCCAAAGGCCGAAGGGTTGTTGCTCTGAGCCCTTTACCTTGCGCCAGGGGTTATCCCATGACCTTCTCGATTTCCTCGTCGGAGATATCGAAATTGGCGTAGACGTTCTGCACGTCGTCGTTGTCTTCAAGCTTGTCCATCAGCTTGAGCATCTGTTCGGCTGGCTTCCCCTCCAGCTTGACCATGGTCTGGGGGAGCAAGGTGATTTCCGCTGTTTCCCATTTGAGGCCTTTGGTTGCCAGTGCTTCCCGGACTTCGATGAAGTCGGCGGGGTCGGTGAGAACCTCGTAGGCATCCCCTTCGTCCTTGACGTCCTCTGCACCGACTTCCAGGGCGGCTTCGAAAATGGCGTCGAAATCCTGGTCGGTGGAGAAGGAGATCAGGCCCTTGCGGTCAAACAGGAAGGCCACTGAGCCATTCACCCCGAGGCTGCCATTGTGCTTGCTGAAAATGTGTCGCACGTCGGCTACCGTGCGGGTACGGTTGTCGGTCATGAACTCGACGATGACCGCGACGCCGCCGGGGCCGTAGCCCTCGAAGGTTCCTTCCTCGTAGTTGACCCCCTCGAGATCCCCGGTCCCTTTTTTGATCGCCCGCTCTATGGTGTCCCTGGGCATGTTTTCGCTCTTGGCCTTGTCGATTGCGGTACGCAGGCGGGCGTTGGTCCCGGGGTCACCACCGCCGATTTTGGCGGCAATGGTGATCTCCTTGATCAGTTTGGTGAAGATTTTGCCGCGTTTGGCGTCCTGGGCGCCCTTCCGGTGCTTGATGTTGGCCCACTTGCTGTGTCCTGCCATGGTGCGATGACTCCTTATTCGGTTTCTGGTCGATCCGCCTTCCGAAAAAAGCGCCTCATGTTAGCATGAAGAAAGCCGGGCGGACAAGGGGTTTCCGGAAAGACACACCCTGCCTCGGCAATCCCACTGACCGGTCTTTTCTGTCAGCCTGGCGACAATGAAAGGCTGAAAAACAATCCCCCGGCCAACCAGCAATAGATGGCGAAACCGATGAGGCGCCGGCGGCGGATGACGGCCAGCAGCAGGTGGATGGAGAGCAGGCCGGACAGAAAGGCGACGCCCGTCCCGGCCAGGTAAAGGGGGATATGCCCCGCCTCCACTTCGCCCAAATCCCCGGCTGAGAGCAAGGCGGCGCCGATGACGGCGGGTAGGGCGAGCAGGAACGAGAAGCGGGCGGCAGTCTCGCCATCCACCCCTTTGAGCAGCAGCGCGGCGATGGTCGAGCCGCTTCGGGAGATGCCGGGGATGATGGCGCAGCCCTGTACGGTTCCGACGACGAGCGCGTCGGCCAGGGTGAGTTCTCCCTCCTTGCGGCCGCCTCTCCGGAAACGCTCGGCGACAAAGAGAAGGATTCCGGTCGCCAGCAGCATGAGGGAGACGACGGTAATGT
>DATBML010000023.1:0-5887 GCA_036554885.1 Desulfuromonadales bacterium | reverse complement strand
ACGCCAGCCATTTCTTCCATCTCTACCGGGGAGGGGACCTCGGCAGCTTCGATCAGTTCATGGCAACCCCGCCCCACTCCGATTCAGTCATGCTCAAGGAACTGCAAAAGGCCCTCGACGAGAACACCCATGAGCGCAAGGCTATGGAAATCGCCCTGCGTGAGGAAGAAGACCTGGCGAAAAACCTCGCCATGACCGCATCCAACATCATCGACCCGACAGTTCGGGCCGTTTTCGAAAAAATGGCCAAGGAAACCCGCGACCATTACGCCCTGATCGAGTCCGAGTATGCCCACCTGATGGGAATGGTGCACGAAACGGATATCGACACGTTTGTCCGGGAGTAGTCAGATGCCCAGGCGTTTTGCCCTCATAACCCTTTGCCTCTGTTTGTCGATGCCCACTCTCGTCGCGGTAGCGATCGAGGACCTGGGTGCCCATCGCATGCGGGGGATGGACGAGTTTCAGCAGGTCATCGACACCAAGTGCACGGTCTGCCATACTCGCGAGCGCGTTGATATCGCCATCAAAAAGCGGCAGGACCTGGAGAAGATCCAGAAGCTCATGCTGGAGCGCGGCGCCGTTCTCAGCGAAAGCGACAAACGGGTGCTCGGCACCTTCTGGGGCAGCCCACTGAAAGAGCCCACAACGCCGGCGAAATAACCCGTCCGGCGGACATCACCAGCAGGGGACCGGTCACCAGGCCGGTCCCCTGTTTTTTCTGTGGCACCACAGGCAAACGGATTCGACGGTAGCGGTGCCGCCTTACAAGGAGGGGGAAATGCGAAGAATCAAGGATTGGCCCGAAGCCGAGCGGCCCCGGGAGAAACTGCTCAACCACGGGGCGGAAGCCCTGAGCGATGCAGAACTGCTTGCCCTGATCCTGCGAACGGGGGATGCCGCATCGCAGACCAGCGCCCTCGACCATGGGCGGATGCTGCTGACACGCTTCGGCTCGCTGCGGCAGCTGGCCGGTGCCAGCATCGGCGAGCTGTGTGAGCTCCGCGGGATCGGTCCGGCGAAGGCGGCGGAACTTTTGGCCGTATTCCAGATCGCCCGGCGATTCGCTACCCAGACGCTGCGGCCCGGCGACCGCTTCACTTCCTCGGCCGAGGTTTTCCGGCATTATCACGAACGGTTGCGCGACCGGCGCAAGGAGGTTTTTTTCGCTCTGCTGCTCGACAGCAAGAACCGGGTGCTGCGCGAGGTGCATGTCTCGGAGGGGAGCCTCACCGCCAGCATCGTCCACCCCCGCGAAGTTTTCGCGCCGGTGGTGCGGGAATCGGCGGCCGCCGTCCTCTTCATCCACAACCACCCCTCCGGGGATCCCACCCCCAGCCGCGAAGACCTGGAAATCACTACCCGTCTTCGCGAAGCCGGCGAGTTGATGGGCGTGCGGGTCCTTGATCACATCATCATCGGCAGCGGCGATTATGTGAGTCTGGCGGACAGGGGACTGCTGGGGTAAACCGGTCGCGAGTCCAAAGTCCCGGGTCCAAAGTCCAAAGGCTTTCGACTCGGGACCCGCAACTCGGGGCCGCCTTATTCCACTCCCGCATACTCCAGAAAAGTCCGGCGGGGCCGGAAGTCTTCCTGCCTCAGCAGCAACTCGTTGATTTCCGGCGGACCGAAGTAGCGGGCCTGCAGGGCCCGCCCCTGCTCCATCCAGAACCCGAACTGGGGGATGAAGGTGTTGCGCCGGATGGATTGGTCGAGGGTCAACCCGGCCACAACGAGGATGTTGCGCTCGCCACCATCGAAGGTATCGGTCAGATAGGAGGCGAGACGGTGGAACTGGCGCCAGGTATTGACGTCGGAGAGACGTCGGTGCGGGCGGGGCGAGGTGACGATATCCGGGAGAAATTCGAAAATGGATACCTCGAGCATGGTCAAGGGGTCGAAGCTCTCCTTGTCGAGGCGCTTGCTGAAGCGGAAGGTCTCCGGTTCCAGCAGCGAGCCGATGGCGCGCGGCGCAGCGTCCAGTGAAGCAATGTCTTGCGGGTGACGGACGGCGAAGGCCGGATGCAGGCGATAGACCTTGCCGTGGCTCGAATCGCGCAACGCCTCCCCCTCCACCAGACGATGCAGCTGGAGATGCAGGCGCGCCGAATCGGAAGGAGGCTTGCTGAAGAGGTACTTATAGGGGACCTCAATTCTCGCCTCTGACTCTTCCTGAAAAAGAGTGAGAAGCGAATTGGCGCGCCGGTAGAGCTGCAGGTATTCATCGAGTACGGAGAGCAGCTTGCCGCAGCAGGGGGCCACCTTGCCGTGCACCCGCTCAACGTACCCGATTCCGGCTTCCTGACGGCTGCCCATATGACTGCCGCCGAGGATCACCAGGTCGTGCCCGTGATGCGAAGCCGGTCCCAGCCGGGTCGGATCGAGCAGCGCCCCCACCCGCCCGAGGTTAAAAACCGGACAGTCGAAAACGTAGCCGAAGAGTGCCTTCTTGATCGCCTGGCTCTCGTCGGAGCATTGCCAGAGGGCGGGAAGGGTGCCGGTGAAGCCGGCACCTGTCGCCAGTGAGCGCATCCGGCCGAAGAGCTCCATCAGTTCCATCTCCGGCTGGTCGAGAAGCTGTTCCGGGGGAGGGGCAAAGGGCATGGCGATCTCCTTTCGCAGGCTGATGAAAAACACCCATCTGCGGCGTTCCCCTCACCCTCGTCGTTGCGACGTACCTTCCAGGTACGCCTCACTCCTCGGGTTTCGGGCGCCTTGCATCTGGGCGTTTTTGATCAGCCCGAAGAGACTTCAGTTTTTCGGTTAAGCTGAAGCGAAAAAAGAATAACATCGTTCTAGATTGTTTGCTACCGCTAACACCCAGATTCGCCGATTGATTCCTGCTCCGCCTCCGTGCTATCCTTCAGCAATCACGATAACGCACGGCCGGGTTGCTCACCCGGCTTCTTTTTTGGATCGCCATGAACTCACCGACCCTCGCCAAACCCGAGATCCTCGCCCCCGCCGGCAGCCTGGAAGCCTTCTTCGCCGCCATGGAGGGGGGGGCCGATGCCGTCTACACCGGCCTCAAGGAGTTCTCGGCCCGCGCCAAGGCGAAGAATTTCAGCACCACCGAAATGGAGCGCCTGGTCGCCTACGCCCACGGGCTCGGCCGCAAGGTCTATGTGACGCTGAACACCCTGGTCAAGGAACGCGAGCTGCCGCAACTGGCGGAAACCCTCGGGGCCCTCGAGGCGATGGCAGTCGATGCCGTCATTCTCCAGGACCTGGCCGTCTGGCGACTGGCCCGCCGGCACTTTCCCGGCCTCGAGCTGCACGCCTCGACGCAGATGACCGTGCACAACGCCGCCGGCGTGCAGATGCTGGAGCGGATGGGATTCACCCGCGGCGTGCTCGCCCGGGAACTCAGCCTCGCCGAGATCGCCGCCCTGCGGCGGACCACCCGCCTGGAGCTGGAGCATTTCGTCCACGGCGCCCTCTGTTTCTCCTTCTCCGGCCAATGCTACTTCTCCTCCTGGCTCGGCGGCAAGAGCGGCAACCGCGGCCGCTGCGCCCAGCCCTGCCGCCGCCGCTACAGCTACCGACAGCAGGACGGCTACTACTTCTCCACCAACGACCTCTCGGCCATCGATCTGCTGCCGGAGCTGGCCTCGGCCGGCGTGACCAGCTTCAAGATCGAAGGCAGGATGAAGAGCGCCGAATACGTGGCGAGCGTCGTGGGCGCCTACCGCCAGGTCCTCGACGCCCCGTCGGCGCGGCGCGGCGAGGCGGTGCGGGAGGCCAAGGAGCGGCTCAAGCTCTCCTTCGGCCGGCTGCCGACCAAGGGCTTTCTGCCCGGCGGCGTGCCCACCGACATCGCCATTCCCTCGCTCAAGGGGGCAACCGGCCGCTTTCTCGGCGAGGTCTCGACCGTCCACGACGGCACCATCAGCTTCAAGACCCGCGACCGCCTGCACGTCGGCGACCGCCTGCGCATCCAGCCGAAAAGCGATCAGGCCGGCACCGCCTTCACCGTCAAGGAGATTCTCCTCGGCCGCCGCCCGGTCATGGTCGCCCAGGCCGGCAGCCAGGTGAATGTCCCCTCCCCCTTCCGCGGCCAGTTCCGGGTCGGCGACGCCGTCTTCAAGGTCTCCTCAGAACAGGCCTTCACCATGAGCGAGGCAGCCTGCCGGCGTAAGCTGGGGACGGCAACTCCGACGCCGGCAGCAGTCAAGCTGACCGTCGCCCTTGCCGGCTCGGCGCTGGTGATCCAGGGTGAAAGCGCCGGCGTCGCTCTTGAACGCAGCTATCCGGTGGAGACCTTCGCTGCCAGCGACCGGCCACTCTCCGCCGAGACCCTGCGTGGGGTCTTCGAACGCACCGCCGGCGAGCCCTTTCAACTGGCCGAGTTGGCCGCCACCGAACTGCCGCCGGTGGTTATCCCCCCCAGCCGACTCAAGGAAGTACGCCGGGACTTTTACCGGGCACTTTCCCTGGCGGTGGCAGAAGCGCAGAAGGCCCGCCGCGAGACGCACCGCCGGCAAGCTCTGGCCGACCTGCTTCCCGCCCATGCTGTTCGGACCGCCGCAAGCCGCCGGATCACCTTGGCGATCCGCGACCTGCGCGACGCCCATATCCTCAGCGACCCGGGCATCGATCAGCTGCTGGTCCCGCTCTCGGCCGCCAACGTCCAGGGCCTCGACCACCTCGGCCGCCGCCTGCGCGGGCGGGAGAGCCAGGTGCTCTGGGACCTCCCCTTCATTATCTTCGACGACCAGTGGCACCACTTCCGCGAGGCGGTACGGCAACTGGTCGAGCGGGGATTCCACAGCTTCCGTCTCAACAACTTGGGGCATTTCCCCCTCTTCGACGGCCTCGATGACCTGTGCCTGTCTGCCGGGTACCGCCTCTTCTCCCTCAACAGCCAAGCACTGCTCGCCTGGCGGGAGTTGGGGCTCGCCGAGGCCACCCTCTACATCGAGGACGACAGGGAGAACCTGGGAGAGATTCTGCGACGCGAAGCCGGAATCGAAACGGCGATTACTGTTTATGGACCCGTTCCCCTGATCACTTCGCGCATCCCGATCCGGGGGGTGCGGGCCGACAGCCCCGTTCTCTCCGACCGCGGCGAGGCCTACCGGGTCGACGGCCGCTCGGGACTCACCGTCCTCACCGCCGATAGCGACTTCTCGCTCTTCTCACATCTCACCGAACTGCAAGCCATGGGATGCGGCCGCTTCACCCTCGATCTCTCCCACCTCGGCCCCTTTTCGCCTGAGGGCAAGCGGGTGCTCGATGCCTTCCGTAAAGGCTTCGACCTGCCGGGTAACAGTTGCTTCAACTACGAAAAGGGGTTGGAATAATACCCCGTCCCCTCCTCTGCCAGAGCAATCGTGCTCACACCTGAGGCCCCTCGACTCATCACCTTTGGGTAACCTTTTTCAACCCGAAGGAGAATTGACGATCTCCTTTTCTAGGGTCAAATTAACAGGCATACTCCCCGCCAAGCCACTGCCAAGGCGTTTAAGTCCAGTGCTGCGTTTCTTCTGGGGATGAACATGACAAGTTCCTCTCGAAGTATGTCCCGTCAAGAACAAAGATACCGCGAGCTTTTTCGCAAAACACCGATCATGATGCACTCCATCGATCGGAACGGCCATTTGCTAGAGGTAAGCGACCTGTGGCTGGAGACGCTCGGCTATGAACGACATGAGGTGATCGGCAGCGAACTGGTCTCCTACCTGAGTAAGGATTCGCGGCGCCTGGCGGTGGAGACCGTACTGCCCCTTTTTTTTCAGCAGGGGTACGTCAAGGATGTCCCGTACCAAATGATCAAGAAGAACGGAGAACCCATCGACGTCCTCATTTCCGCCATCGCTGAACGCGATCGGCGCGGAAGATTCCTCCGGAGCATGGCCGGCATCGTCGATGTCACTTTGCACAAGCA
>DATBML010000200.1:0-4505 GCA_036554885.1 Desulfuromonadales bacterium | reverse complement strand
TCGGCTTCCCGATCATTTTCGCGAGCCTCTGGTATTCCAGCAGATCCGCTTCAAGGGGAACTGGAAGGACCAGGGCACCAGCCAGCAGTTTTCCGATCTGGCTCTCCAGGCAGATGAAATGGAGCTGGCCGGAAACTTGACTCTGGAGAAGCGGGACGACCAGAGGTGGCTGACGGGAGAGCTGTCGAGCGGCAGACTCCCCCTGCTCCAGATTGGCCGCCTGCTTCCCGACCGCAAACCGGAGAGCGTTTCCCACCTGCTGCGCAGAATCATCGGCGGCGGGATGGCGGAGATCGAGGCAGCCAGGTTCAGTGGCACTCTGGCCGGGTTCCGCCATCTGGATGCCAACTTCCCCCTGCAGCAGGGGACGCTCCGGGTTCGCGATGCCGTCCTCCGCTTCGAGCGCGGAGGCCCGCTCCGGGGAGTCAACCTGGTCGCCCGGCTGGAAAATGACCTGCTTTCCGTCCAGGACGGCAAGGGTCTGTTCCTCGACGCACCATTTCACTTTTCGGGGTCGCTGGCGAAGGCCTTCTCGCCTGGCCGAAACCTGACACTGGCAGCCGGGGGCACCCTGCCGCTGCAGCCTTTGCTCGCCCTGGTGCCGACAAAGTGGCCGGAGAAGCTCGGCGCCGAGGGTCCGGTTCCCCTCAAGCTGAAAGCCGAGGGCCCGCCCGCGCAGCTCACCGTCGACCTGCAGGCTGATCTGCAGGCGATAGCCCTGCACTGGGGGGAACAGCCGGTGAAATCGACCGGCGATCCCGGCAGCCTCTTCGCAACCGGCAAGCTTACGCCCGGAAGACTTGAATTGAGCCACGGCCGGCTCCAGGTCGCCCCACTGGAGGTCCGCGCCGAGGGCGGCATCGACCGCGCACAGGACAAGGCCTTCCGCATGGCCCTCGATCTGGCCCCCTTGCCGCTGCAGGAGGTCGTTCCGTTCCTGCCGGCTCTCGAGCGGTTCGCTTTGCGGGGGGCGGCTTCCGGCCAGTTCGAAATTACCGGCTCGGGCGGCAAGATCAAAAATCGTGCCGGGACCCTCTACCTGCGTGGCTTCGGGATGCACCTGGGGGGAGCGGTGGCGGACATCAACGATGTCAACGGTCAGTTTCGCCTTCTGGACGACGGCCTCGACTTCGAGCATGTATCGGCCAAGCTCGGCATCTCGCCAGTCCGCGTTGACGGCTCGCTCCGCAATTTTTCCGATCCGCGCCTCGAACTGCAGGTCCAGGGCAAGACCATTCGCGCCGACGAGTTGATCTTCCCCTCGGACAAGGCGGTATTGCGAGACGTCGACGGGCGGCTGGTCATCGACAAGGGGGGAATCCTCTTCGATCCCGTCAAGGTGCGGCTGAACGGGGGAACCGCAGCCGTTGTGTCCGGGGCGTTGAAAGATTTCAGCGCGCCGCAGGTCAACCTCGGCATCGAAGCCGAGCGGGCCAATATCGACGAGGTAATTGGTCTCTGGCAGCGCTCGGCGGAAACGACCAAAGGTCAGCAACAACAAGGACAGGGGAAAGGGAAAGCCACCGTGCTGATCGACGCGCGGGTCAGGCAAGGGATCCTGGGGCCGCTCAATTTCCAGAACGCCGAGGGGAAAATCGGGTACAAAGACGGGATCTTGTCCATCTTCCCGCTCCGCTTCGATGCCGGCGCCGGCCGCTGCACCGGCCAGGTGGAAGTTGCCCGGCAGCCGGACGGCTCGTCCCTGCTGAAGATGTCCGGGCATCTGGAAAACTTCGATGCCGCAGCGGTGCAGCACGAGATCCTCAAAATGCGGGGGTTGATCACCGGTACCCTGCAGGGGGACTTCTACCTGCAGGGGGAGCCGGGGAGCAATTTCCTGCCAACCTCCCTTGGCGGCTTCAGCCTCAAGATCAAGGACGGAGTGCTGCTCAAGTTCCCGTTTCTGTCCAAGGTCTTCTCCCTGCTCAACGTTTCCCAGATCCTGACCTTCAATCTCCCCGACATGGCCCGGGAGGGGATGCCCTTCAAACGGCTGAAGGGGAACCTCTCCCTGAGCAAGGGGATTCTCTCCACTGAGGACCTGTTTGTCGACAGCAACGCCATGAACCTGTCGCTGGTCGGCGACTCCAATCTGATTACGAAAAAGCTGGATCTGGTGTTAGGAGTCAAACCGCTGCGGACGGTGGACAAGATCGTCACCAAAATCCCGATTGCCGGCTGGCTGCTGACCGGCGAGGAAAAGGCGCTGATCACCGCTCATTTCGAAATCAAGGGGAAGGCCGAGGACCCGGACGTCACGCCCATCCCGATCACCTCGGTCTCGGAGAAAGTCCTGGGAATCTTCAAGCGGGTCTTCGGGCTGCCCGGCAAGGTCGTCACCGACGTTGGGGAACTGCTGGAGGGGGAGAAAAAATAGCGGCGGGCAGGGGCGGCAGTGACCGCCCGGCCGGGGTTAGGCCGGACGCGTACCGACGTAGACCGTGGCAATCCCGAAGGTCAGGTCAAAATGCTTCAGTTCCGCAAAACCGGCCTCGGCCATCAGGGCCTTGAAGGTCGCCTGGTCGGGAAACTCCAGAACCGAATCGGGGAGGTACTGATAAGCGCTGCGCTGGGAAAGAAGGCCGCCGAGAAAAGGCAGTATGCGGCGAAAATAGAAATAATAGAGGGCCTTGAACAGGCGGCTGCGCGGATTGGAGAATTCCAGAATGACCGCCCTGCCGCCCGGTTTCAGCACACGGCACATCTCCCGCAGACCCGCCAGGCGGTCGACCACGTTGCGGATGCCGAAGGCGATGGTCACGCCGTCGAAGATGGCAGAGGGGTGGGGCATCGATTCGCAAGGCGCATTGACCAGCAGGATGCGGCCGCGATAAGGCGATTTCTCGATCTTTTCCCTCCCCCTGACCAGCATTCCCTGGGTAAAGTCCTCGCCGACGATGTGCACCGACGCGGGGGTACGCGCAGCGATCTCGAGCGCCACATCGCCGG
Organism: Desulfuromonadales bacterium; assembly: GCA_036554885.1. Classification (GTDB taxonomy): domain Bacteria; phylum Desulfobacterota; class Desulfuromonadia; order Desulfuromonadales; family DASPGW01; genus DASPGW01. The sequence goes on along the minus strand of DATBML010000200.1, from coordinate 1,556 downwards.
TTCCGCTGGCGACATCGAGCACCAAACCGCCGGCGGGAATCTGCAACTGGCCGACGGCGAAGGTCCGCCAGCGCCTATCGATGCCGAGCGACAGCAGGCGGTTGAGCAGATCGTAGCGGGGAGCGATGGCATCGAACATGTCGCGAATGCCCCGCCCCTTTTCGGACAGCTTGTACATGACTCCGTCTCTCCCGCTTCTTTCAGAATCCCGACCGAGGTCGGCGGGTCATCTATTACCATAACCCGGCGCGGCCTGTCAGCAAAAAACCCTATGTCGGCCGGCAGCGAAACGATATACTGAGCCGTCGCGCCAAACATCTAAAATCCCAAGGTCAATTGATGCAGCCTTTGATCGTTACTGCCGCCGTCATCCGCAACGGCGACTCCGTCCTGATCACTCGACGGCCCGAAGGAAAACCGCATGCCGGCATGTGGGAATTTCCCGGCGGCAAACTCGACGGCAACGAATCCCCCCGCGACTGCCTGCGCCGCGAAATTCTCGAGGAACTGGGCCTGGAAGTCGCCGTCGGGGATATCCTCGAGACAGCCTACTACCGCTACGACTGGGGGCCGGTGCTGATTCTCGCCTTTGAATGCCGCCCCCTGGCCGGCGAAATCCGCAATCTGCAGGTAGCCGAGCACCGCTGGGTCGCGCTGGAAGAACTCTCCTTCTTTGCCCTCCTGCCGGCCGATTACCCCATCGTCGAAACGCTCCAGCGCAGTCGTTAAGAGTTTTCCTGCCGTCCCGCCGGCATATGAATCCATGCCCTCGCCGCGGGCACCCGCCCTGCCCCCTGCCCCTGCCGACGATCCTCAGTCGCTTGCATGTCTCCCCATGTCTCTTACTCGGAATGCTACAAAAATTTCAGATTAATTTAGAACGATATTTTTTCAAAAAGACAAAAAAGATATATGCAATTGCCATCGGCAAAACAACAACACTCTCCAGGCAAGTCATGAACCACGGATTTAAATAATTTTTATTGCAATAACAGCCAATTAAGAAATTCGGTTATATTTAGTCGGACCTGAAAATCTTTGTTGACATAAATAAAACATCGTATTATTTTTTATTTGCCAGCCCCGCATAGCCGCCGTCGGCAATCCCACAAGGGGGACGGCGCCCCCTCCGCACAGACCAGGAGATCTCTCTTGTCCAGCCGAGAAAAAGATTCCTATTCCATTCATTCCGTCGAAAATGCGCTCGACCTGCTGGAGGCGCTCAGTGAAGAAACGGACGATTTCCGCATCTCGCATCTGAGTGAAAAACTGAACATGAACAAGACCAGCGTCTTTCGGTTGCTGGCAACCTTCGAAAACCGAGGCTATGTCGAACGGGAAGAGATCTCGGGGAGGTATCGCCTGGGTCTCTCCGTTTACGAGATGAGCCAGAAGTTTCTCTCCCACATGCGACTTCTGCGCAAGGCACGCCCAGTGGTCGAGCAGATGGTTCGCCAGTGCAACGAAACCGCATATCTGGTAGTCCGGCGCCACGATGAAGTTCTCTTTCTCGACATGGTTGACAGCGCCCAGAAGGTCAAGATCGTCTCCCTGGT
>DATBML010000173.1:0-4492 GCA_036554885.1 Desulfuromonadales bacterium | reverse complement strand
GTTCCGACCTGACTCAGGGGTGTCGGCGTCCCGTAATAATCGACCCGAATATCGTCGAGCAGGCTGGTGGACGCACGCCCGGTTCTGATCCTGGTGAAATCCTTCTTCAGGGCGTCGATGGATTTTTCCATGCCGACCCTGGTCTTATGGAGGACGTCCTTGACCATGGCGCTCATTCTCCTTTGACGATCGTACCGATCGGCTCGCCGAGAACAACCTTCTTGATGTTCCCACGGCGGGTCAGATCAAAAACCACGATGGGCAGGTTATTGTCCATGCACAGGGAGGTAGCGGTAGCATCCATGACCTGCAGCCCCATCTTGAGTACATCCAGATAGGTGAGGGTGGAATATTTGACAGCATCCTTGTGTTTCAACGGATCGGCATTGTAGACGCCGTCTACCTTGGTCGCTTTGAGAATGATCTCTGCGCCGATTTCCATGGCCCGCAGGCTGGCCGCTGTATCCGTAGTGAAATAGGGATTGCCGGTGCCGGCGGCAAAGATGACGACCCGTCCTTTTTCCAGATGACGAACCGCCCGACGGCGGATGTAAGGCTCGGCGACTTCCTGCATTTCGATGGCCGACTGGACCCGGGTCTTGACTTCCAGTTGCTCGAGGGCATCCTGCAGTGCCAGGCTGTTCATCACCGTCGCCAGCATCCCCATGTAGTCGGCACTGGCCCGGTCCATTCCCCGGGAGGCTGCTGCCACCCCGCGAAAAATGTTGCCGCCGCCAATGACCAGGGCGACCTGGACACCCAGTTGAACCACATCGCGTACCTCCGAAGCGATGTCGGCAATCACCTCGGGATCGATTCCGTAGCCCTGCTTTCCCGCAAGCGCTTCACCGCTTAGCTTCAGCAGGACTCTGCCGTATTTCGATTTTGCCCCGGTCATCTCGTCTCCCCGTTACTTGCTTAGGGCCGCAACCTCGGCGGCGAAATCGTCCGCCTTCTTTTCGATACCCTCACCAAGTTGGAAACGGGCAAAACGGCTCAGATTGACCTCGCTGCCGGTTTCCTTGCCAAGAGCCTCGACCACCTTGCTCACCTTCTGGTCGGGATCAATGACATAGGCTTGTTCAAGGAGGCAGACTTCCCCGTAAAACTTGTTGATCTGTCCCTCGAGAATCTTCTCGATGATATTGTCGGGTTTGCCGCTTTCCCTGGCCTTGACCCGCATGATCTCCTTTTCCTTCTCAACCACCACGGCAGGAACTTCCTGGCGGTTCAGGTACTGGGGATTGGCCGCGGCCACGTGCATGGCGAGCTGACGGGCCAGAGCGGCCACCCGCTCGTCCTCCGCCTTGGTCGTTGCCAGTTCGACCAGCACCCCGATTTTGCCGACACCGTGGACGTAAGACGCCACCACTCCCGACGGGACTTCGAAACGGGCAAAGCGGCGCACGTTGATGTTCTCGCCTATGGTGGCCACCTGATGGGTCTGCTCTTCGGCGACGGTGCGACCGGTGCCCGGGAAGGGAAGCGACAGCAAGCCTTCCAGATCGGCCGGGGCGATATTCAGGGCTGCCTCGGCGACGCCGGCGGCAAATTTCTGAAAGCCTTCGTTTTTGGCCACGAAATCGGTCTCGGAGTTGACCTCGACGATCACGCCGCAGTTCTTCTGGCCGGCGGCAACAATCATTCCTTCAGCCGCAACCCGCCCCGCCTTCTTGGCGGCGGCAGAGAGCCCTTTTTTGCGCAGGGTGTCGATAGCTTCATCCAGATCGCCGTTGGTCTCGGCCAGGGCCTTTTTGCAATCCATCATCCCTGCGCCGGTGCGGGCACGAAGTTCGGCAACCATCGATGCGGTAATGTTTGCCACGGAAAACCTCCTATCTATGGTATTGACTGGGAATCGTCTCTTGCCGACTGGGCGTGTCCCGGCTCGGCCTGTCGCGGCGCTGCCTGAAAAAAGGCGGCCCGCTGAAAGCCGGCCGCCTTGCTCATTCACGCAAAACTGTAAATCAGGCTTCGGCAGCCTGCTCGCCGGCGCCTGTTTCAACAGCAGCCGCCTCGCCACCTTCGGCATCGGAACGCAGAACCGTCTCCCGGTCCTGCACCCCCTCGACACAGGCATCGGCAATGCGGGCGGCGAAGAGACGAATGGCGCGGATGGCGTCGTCGTTGCCGGGAATGATGTAATCGATATCATCAGGGTCACAGTTGGTATCGACAACGGCGACGACGGGGATGCCAAGCTTGCGTGCTTCCTTGATGGCGATCGTCTCTTTCTTGGGATCTATGACAAAAATGGCTCCGGGAAGCTTGTTCATCGCCTTGATGCCACCCAGGGCCTTTTCAAGCTTGGCTTTTTCCCGCTCAAGGTTGAGGGCTTCTTTTTTCGTGATCAGCTGATAGGTACCATCCTGAGACATGATCTCAATTTTCTTCAGCCGATCGATACTCCCCTTGATAGTGGAGAAGTTGGTGAGCATGCCGCCGAGCCAACGGCTATTGACATAAAACTGCCCCGCCCGCAGAGCCTCTTCGGCGATGGCATCCTGCGCCTGCTTCTTGGTGCCGACGAAGAGAATCTTGTCTCCGCTGGCCACGGTCTCCTTGACGAAACTGTATGCCCCCTTGAAATAACGGACAGTCTTCTGCAAGTCGATGATGTAGATGCCATTACGAGCCCCGAAAATATAGGGCTTCATCTTGGGATTCCAGCGCTTGGTCTGATGCCCGAAGTGAACCCCGGCTTCGAGCAACTGCTTCATGGTGATCTGTGACATCGGTTTTTCTCCTTTTCTGGTTGAAGACCTCCGCCCCCTTCATCCCTGCGGAGCCCCGATATCGTCCGGGGCACCTCTCCGGCAGGTCCGGAAGCGTGCGTTTTGAATAACGTGCGTATATACCACACGACATCCGGGCTGACAAGGGAAAAATCAAGGCGAAAGCGGTTTACAAAGCCCTGACAACTGTAATAACATCTGCGGCCATGTCTGTCGTCCGGTTACATCGCTACATCGCCAGGGAGATTGCCATCCCGACTCTCCTCGGGCTGATCATCTTTACCTTCGTCCTGCTGATGGGGCGAATTCTCAAACTGGTTGAACTGGTCATCAACAAGGGTATCCCTGCCGGCGAAGTCGTCAAACTTTTCGGCTACCTGCTTCCCTCGTTCCTTGTCATCACCATTCCGTTGGCATTCCTGCTCGGGGTCCTGCTAGGCTTCAGCCGTCTTTCCGCCGACAGTGAAACCATCGCCATGAAGGCCTCCGGCATCAGTCTCTACGGCATGCTCAAACCGGTTCTTGCCCTGGCCATACTGGCCAGCCTGTTTACCGCCTACCTGACTCTATATGCCGGCCCTTCCGGCAGTTCGGCCTTTCGCACACAAGTCTTCCAGATCGCTGCCAGTCGCGCCAGCGCCGGTTTCCAGCCCCGGGTTTTCAACGACGAGTTCGACGGACTCGTTCTTTATGCCAACGACATTCAGGAACGAAGCGGAATCCTGGAAGGGGTATTCATTTCCGATGAACGGGTCGGGACCACTCCTTCGATCATCCTGGCCCGAACGGGTCGGGTTATCCCCGACCGCAACGCCCTCACCCTTACGCTTCGCCTGGAGGACGGCACCATCCACCGGCGACCCGACGACAAGGAGCGGGACAACTACCAGGTCATCGACTTCAGCACGTACGACATCAACCTCAACCTCGGCCAGCAACTGCCAGACACCCCGCAACGCCGGAAGAAGGAAAGCGAACTGAGCACCAGAGAACTCCAGACGGCCCGGGATCAGGCGGAGAGTCCTGCCGAGAGAAGCGGCCTGACAGTCGAATGGCACCGCCGCCTGATCCTGCCGATGGCGCCTCTACTCTTCGCGCTGATCGGCGTCCCTCTGGGTATCCGCTCCCAGCGATCCGGACGGGGCGGAGGATTCGCCGCGGGGCTGGTGGTTTTTCTGCTTTACTATCTCCTGTTATCCTTTGCCGAAACCCTCGCCGTGGAAGGCGGACTGAATCCCGTACCGGTCATCTGGGCGCCCAGCGTCCTGTTCCTGGCCGGAAGTCTCGTCCTGCTGTACATGTCGGCGCAGGAAAAACAGCCCCTCCTGCTCGATCGTCTGCTGGCAGCGATTCGGCGCCGCGGCCGTCGCAAAGAGCGCGGGAGTCGACAGTGAACCTGCTTAACCGCTACATCCTGACCGCTTTCGCCCGCATCTTCGGCCTGGCACTCGCCGCTTTCGCCGGTATTTATCTTCTGGTCGACTTTTTTGAGCGGGTTGACAATTTCATCGAGCACAAGGCCCAGCTTTCCCAGTACATCCTGTATTTTACCAACAAGATCCCGATGATCGTCGTCCAGGTTGCCCCCATGGCCGTCCTCATGGGAGTGTTCATGTGCCTCGGCGGGCTCTCCCGCAACAGCGAGCTTACTGCCATGCGAGCCAGCGGCATCAGCCTGTGGCGCATCACGATACCCCTTCTGGCTACGGCCCTGCTGCTCACCGGCACGCTGCAGGTGGCCAACGAATTCGTCGTCC
>DATBML010000123.1:0-3518 GCA_036554885.1 Desulfuromonadales bacterium | reverse complement strand
TGCCCTTTCTCGTTTCTTGAAGGCGCCAAAGCGCGGCCGGACTAGTTGGGGAGCGACGGCAGTTCCACCCCGGCCATCTTCTGCACCATGCGCACCACCTGGCAGCTGTAGCCGAACTCGTTGTCGTACCAGACGTAAAGGACGCAGCGGTTGCCTTGGACGATGGTCGCCAGTGAATCGACCACCCCGGCATGGCGCGAACCGACGAAGTCGCTGGATACAACTTCAGAAGAGTTGGTGTAGTCGATCTGGTTCTGCAGCGGGGATTCGAGGGAAATGTCCCGCAGATAGGCATTAAGGTCCGCCACGCTGGTTTCCTGGCCCAGCGTCAGGTTGAGGATGGCCAGAGAGACGTTGGGAGTCGGCACCCGGATGGCGTTGCCGGTCAGCTTGCCGGTAAGTTCCGGCAATGCCTTGGCTACGGCCTTGGCAGCACCGGTTTCGGTGATGACCATGTTGAGGGGGGCGCTACGTCCGCGTCGTGAGGCCTTGTGGTAGTTGTCGATCAGATTCTGGTCGTTGGTATAGGAATGGCAAGTTTCGACGTGGCCGTTGACGATGCCGAAGCGGTCGTTGACCGCCTTGAGGACCGGGACGATGGCATTGGTAGTGCAGCTGGCGGCGGAGAAGAGGCGCTCTGCTTCGGTCAGCAGCTCGTTGTTGACGCCGAAGACGACGTTGGGAATGTCTCCCTTGCCGGGCGCGGTCAGGACGACCCGATCGATCCCCTTGGCCTTCAGGTGCCGCCCCAGTCCCTCGCGGTCGCGCCATTTGCCCGTATTGTCGATGAGGATGGCGTTCTGGATGCCGAACTGGGTGTAGTCGACGTTTTCGGGTGCGTCGGCGTAGATGATGCGGATCATGTTGCCGTTGGCGATGATGGCGTTCTCTTCTTCGTCGATGGTGATGGCCCCCTGAAAGTGGCCGTGGATCGAGTCGCGACGCAACAGGCTGGCGCGTTTGGCCAAATCGTCGGTGCCCCCTTTGCGGACTACGGCGGCCCGCAGGCGCAGCTTGTCGCCGCCGCCGGCTTTCTCGATAAGGATGCGGGCGAGCAGGCGGCCGATGCGGCCGAAACCATAAAGAACGACGTCACGCGGTTCGCTGAGCAGAGAGGTCTTGCCGGTGTTGATTTCGGCCAGTTCCTGGCGAAGAAAATCATCCAGGGTGAGGCCGGCGCCCTGGTTCTGAAAGCGGACGGTCAGCTTGCCGATGTCGATCCGGGCCGGTGCCAATTCGAGGTGGCTCAGCGCCTCAAGAACCGGATAGCTCTCCCGCACCGAGAGTTCGTTCTCCAGAATCTGCCGGGCAAAGCGGTGTGCCTTGAGAATGTCTATGGTCGAACCGTTGACCAGGGAGCGGCCGTAGACGGTGGTGACGATGCCATGGCCGCGGTAGAGGCGGCCGATAAGCGGCAGCATCACTTCGGCGATCTCTTCGCGGTTTTTCCAGTCCTTGAAATAATAATCCTGCTTCGAGGTGCTCATGCCGGTTCCTTCCTCAGAAAAAATCCCGCCGCAGCGGGTGCTTGGATGTGAAAGATGCCGTATCCTAAACGAATGCCCCCCTGTTTTCAACCCCTTTTCGGCTGATTAATCACGACTTTGGGCTGGACTTGGACCCGGTGAGCTGCTATTAATTACTCCGACTGTGCAAAGCGGCCTTATGCCGAAGATGTCACTAATGTAAGTGAGGAGGTTGAAGTCTATGGGCGAGACGGTGCATTACAGTGATTTGGGACTGGCCAATACCCGGCAGATGTTCCAACAGGCGATGGCCGGCGGCTATGCTATTCCGGCCTATAACTTCAACAACCTCGAGCAGTTGCAGGCGATCGTCATGGCCTGTGCAGAGACCGCTTCCCCGGTCATCATTCAAGTGAGCAAAGGGGCGCGCGAATATGCGAACGAGACGATGCTGCGCTTCATGGCCCTCGGCGCGGTCAAGATGGCCCGGGAAATGGGCTCGAAAATCCCGATCTGTCTCCATCTCGACCATGGAGATTCATTCGAGCTGTGCAAATCGTGTGTCGATTCGGGGTTCTCTTCGGTGATGATCGATGGCTCCCATCTCCCCTACGAGGAGAACGTCGCGCTGACTCGCCGGGTCGTCGAGTATGCCCACGCCCGCGACGTCACCGTCGAGGGCGAGCTTGGCGTGCTGGCCGGCATCGAGGACGAAGTCTCTGCCGAAGTTTCCACCTATACCAAACCCGAGGAGGTGGAGGATTTCGTCCGCAAGACTGGTGTCGATTCGCTGGCCATCTCCATCGGCACCAGTCACGGTGCTTTCAAGTTCAAACTCAAGCCGGGTGAAAGCGCTCCTCCTTTGCGCTTTGACATCCTCGAGGAGATCGAGCGGCGCATCCCCGGTTTTCCCATCGTGCTGCATGGCGCCTCCAGCGTCGTGCCGGAATATGTTGAATTGATCAATGCTTATGGCGGCAGGATGGAAGGGGCGGTCGGCGTTCCCGAAGAGCAGTTGCGTCGTGCTGCGGCGAGTGCCGTCTGCAAGATCAACATCGATTCCGACGGGCGTCTGGCGGTCACCGCCCGGGTGCGCGAGTTTCTGGCCAAGAACCCTGGCGAATTCGATCCGCGCAAGTATCTGGGGGCGGCACGCAAGGAACTGGTCAAGCTGATCAAGCACAAAAACGAGGCCGTGCTCGGCAGCGCCGGCAAGGCTTAGCGTCGGTCGCCGCCCACAGGCGGCATCAAGAAACTGTGAACAGTCGTTCCGAAGTGTTGGAACGACTGTTTTTTTGTGAAAATATGGAAATATTACCAAAACGGTCTTTTAATGGAGGGTGGCTGATGCTATATTTTGAATCAAGAAGTTACTGATAATTCTGAAATGTCCTGGCAAAATTCCCCGATTTCACGTTTGCCGAAAGGGGGAGCAGTTGAGAGCAGGAAATGGGTTTCGCAGGAGGGAACTGAGGCGGCTATCATGGCAGCCCCTGAGGAGTCCGACATGCAGAAACATCCCAATGAGTTTACTCGCCGGCAGATACTGAAGTTTTTTTCGAACAGACATTTCGAAATCAAGGTGATAGCCGTCGAAAACAGTTATGTTATATTCTTCCATCGTTTCAGCTTTGTCGAAGCGTGTATTGTCGATGACCCGGCTGGGCGGCTGCTCTACGACGAAGCTTCAGGAGACTGGGCACTCTACTGGATGGATGGTTGTTTTCATTGGCATCCGTATGACCGGTACGGAAGGCTGGATCAGGCGCTGGAAGCGATGCTCGATGAACAGGCCGCCAGTCTTTTTCAAAAGGTTCTGTAGGCGTATCCAAGCGAAAAGGCCGTCCTGAAGGGGGCGGCCTTTTCGCTGTCCGTTTATTTTTTCGGGTGCACCTTCGGCGGCACGGTCTCCGCTGCTGGTTCCGGGAAGGTCACCTCCACCGTCTGCTCCTTGCCGTCGCGCTCAATTTGCAGGACGCTTCGGTCACCTGGCCGCTTCTGCTTGACCTCGTAGATTAGATCAAGGTTCTCAGCCAACGGTACCCCATCGAA
>DATBML010000012.1:0-2944 GCA_036554885.1 Desulfuromonadales bacterium | reverse complement strand
CAGGTGATCTCGGAGCGCCATTCGAAGGGGACGCCGAAGAGGCTCAGCCGGTAGTCGATCAGGGTGCCGGCCATGATCCGGGTTGCCGGCGGGGTGAAGATGCGGAAGTTGAGCTCCGGCGGGGTGATCCGCTCGAGATTGCCGGCTTCGGCGAAAAAGGCGAAGACCTCGTCGATCTGCAACGGCAGGGTAAAAGATGTACGCAAAACATGGAGCATCGAGAACCCGTTAGCTGACCACCAGGGGATAAGGCGTTGTCCCCTTTACTATTTCAGCTTGATCTCTTTTTCGCGGCGGAAGACATCCGGCAACTCCACCCCGAAGTATCGCAGGCACATCAGCAGCAGGCCGACGGCGGCGGCTTCATCGAGGTTGCCGATCAGGGGAAGGTTGTCGGGGAGAATCTCGAAGATGCCGGCGCCCGGATTCAGAAGATAGAGCACGGCCAGGAGGCCGAGGCAGATGACGATGATTTTTTTCATTGGACCCCCCTGGTCAGACGGGGTTGGTTTGCATGGCCTTTGATGATTATACCGCACAACTGCGAAGGGGAGAGGCGCGGGAACAATGCCGGCACAAAATACTTTTTCCCTTTAAAAAACCGTAGGGTATACGTTTTCGCCGTGTTAACGTTTTCCCATGGTGACGGAACTGATCAGCCGACGCGACCGGCAACTGGCCAGAAACCTGGTCGAAAGCAGCGGACTTGTCTTCGAGGAGACCTTCGATGTCCTCGTCGGCATCTTCGAGGCGGGCGGCCTGGTGGCAGTGGCGGCGCGGCAGGAGAATATCCTGAAGATGTTCGCCATCGTCCCTGGCCACCAGGGCGGACCGGCGCTGGGGGAGCTGGCAACGGAGCTGATCCGCGGCGGCACGGCGGTCGGCTGCGGAACCTTCTTCGTCTTTACCTCGCCGGCGAACGCCGCCGCTTTTCAATCGCTCAATTTCATGCCGCTGGTTTACCACCCGCAGGCGGTGCTGCTGGAATACGGCGGCGGCATACCCCGCTACCTGGCTGCCCACCGGCACCTGGTGCGACCCGGGCGCAACGGGGCGGTGGTCGTCAACTGCAACCCCTTCACCCTCGGCCATCGCTACCTGATCGAGCAGGCCGCCGGGAAGGTCGACCATCTCTACGTCTTCGTCGTGCGGGAGGACCGCTCGGCCTTCCCCTTCGCCGTGCGCCTGCGGCTGGTCGAAGAAGGAGTCCGGGACCTGCCGAACGTCAGCGTCCTCGACAGCTCTCACTACGCGGTGAGCGCCGTCACCTTCCCCGCCTATTTTCTCAAGGATCAGGAAATCGCGGCGACGGTGCAGATGGAGATCGACCTGATGCTCTTCGGCCTGCATATCGCGCCCTTCTTCCGCATTGATCGCCGTTTCATCGGTACCGAGCCGTACTGCCGCACCACCCGCCGCTACAGCGAGGCGATGCGGCGAATCCTGCCCGGCTACGGGATCAGGACGGTGCAGCTGGAGCGGCTGCAGGCCGGGAACGAGGCGGTCAGCGCCTGGCGGGTACGCGAGGCGCTGCGCCGGGAGGCCGACGAGGAGTTGCGCCGGCTGGTGCCGAAGAGCACCCTCGACTTTCTGCTTTCTTCGGCAGCCGGGGAAATCCGCGAGAAACTTCGTACCTACAGCAGGAGGCACTGATGGAAATCCGCAGAAAGGTCCAGGCCGGCACCATGCAGTCGAGCGATCTGATGGTCTTCGTCGAACCGGCCGAGGGGCTCACCATCGAGATCGAGTCGACGGTCAAGCGCCAGTTCGAGCACCTCATCCGCGCCCGTATCGAGACCGTCCTCGCCCGTTTCGAAGTGACCGCCGGCAGCATCCGCGTCACCGACCGCGGCGCCCTCGACTACGCCATCGAGGCGCGGATGGAAGCGGCGTTGAAAAGAGCAAGTGAAGCGAACCCTTGAGGACGGAAGACGGAAGACGGAAGACAGAGGACGGAGGACGGAAAAAAGCTCTTGCTGTCCTCTGTCCTCTGTCCTCCGTCCTCGATCCTGTGAGGAACCTATGAACGGACTCTGGTACAAGGAATACGAACAGGGGCGGCGCTTCATCATCAAGATCAGCCCCGGCGAGAGGGTCATCACTCAGCTGCTCAAGTTCGCCGGGGAGACCGGGGTGAAGAACGCGGTCATCGTCTCCGCCGTCGGCTCGATGCGCAACGTGCGCTTCCGGGGAATCAAGACCGGCGCCCGGCGCCCCATCACGCCGCCGCGCATGCAGATCCACGAGGTGGAAGGGCCGCTGGAGCTCATCGGCCTGGAAGGCAATCTCTTCCCCGACGAAAGCGGCGCCGTCGACTGCCACCTGCACATCATGCTCGGCAAGTCGTCGGGTGAGGTGATCGGCGGCCATCTCTTCGACGCCGAGGTCTTCGCCAGCTGCGAGATCCTGCTGACCGAGGTCCTGGTCGAAGGAATCGAGCGCCATGCCTCGAAGACCGGCGGCGTGCCGACCATCTTCATCAGCGAGGAGGATGCGCCATGACCGGATTCCGCCTGCGCCGGACGCTGCTCTACGTGCCGGGGAACATGCCCTCGATGCTGCAGAACATCCCGATGTTCGACAGCGACGGGGTAATCATCGACCTAGAGGATGCCGTTCCCTACAGCGAAAAGGACGCCGCCCGCATCCTCGTGCGGCGCTTCCTCGAAGGGTGGACCGATCGCAACAAGGAAATCATCGTCCGCATCAACCCCCTCGACAGCAAGTGGGGGATTGCCGACCTCAAGGAGGTGCTGCGCGCCCTGCCCGACGGCATCCGCCTGCCCAAGGCCGACACGCCGGAGATCGTCGAGCGCCTCGACACCCTGCTCACCGAATTCGAGGAGGAGCTGGGGGTGGAGATCGGCCGCTTCAAGATTCTGCCCTCCATCGAGAGCGCCAGCGGGGTGATCAACTCCATCCGCATCGCCCGCTGCTCGAAACG
>DATBML010000092.1:0-3096 GCA_036554885.1 Desulfuromonadales bacterium | reverse complement strand
CTCGGGCTTGATGTGCGCCGGGGTGACGAAGGGATCGGCCTGTTCCAGAGCCTCCGGGGGGAGAAAGAGCCACGGGGCGAAGAAGACCACTGCCAGCAGCGCCGCCAGGAAGAAAAAGATGACAGCCGTGTCTTTTGTCGTGTAGTGGGGGAAGAACGGGATGCCGCCCGGGTGCTCCTGGTGCCGGAAGCTCCCTTGCGGCTCCCAGGGTTCGTAGTCGGGACCGAAGGGGGGGCGGGAGATTCCGGCCCGGCGCACGCAGAAAAGATGCAGGCCCACCAGCAGCCCGAGCAGCAGGGGCATGCCCATGACGTGCAAGGCGAAGAAACGTCCCAGGGTGACGTCCCCGACCATCGGTCCGCCGCGCAGAAAACGCACCACCTGGTCACCGATGAGGGGAATGGCGCCGGCAGCGTCGGTGGCGACGGTGGTCGCCCAGAAGGAAAGCTGACTCCAGGGGAGCAGATAGCCGGTCAGGCAGAGCCCGAGACTCAGGTTGAAAAGCAGGAAACCCGAGAGCCAGGTCAGCTCGCGGGGCCGGTAGTAGCTCTTCATGAACAGCACCGAGAGCATGTGCAGCAGCAGCGCAATCACGATGATGTTCGAGCCGACCACATGCAGGTAGCGGATCAGCCAGCCGTAGGGGACTTCGTTCATGATCCGGGTGACGCTCTGGAAAGCCTCTGCCGGGTTGGGAACATAGTAGATCAGCAGCAGGATGCCGGTAACGAACTGCAGGACGAAGAGGGTGATCAGCACCGCCCCCAGGGTGTACCAGACATTGATGTTGCGGGGCAGCAGGTATTTGGTCAGGTTCTGCTCGAGGAGGTCCCGGACCCCCAGCCGCAGGTCGAGCCAATCCACGATTTTCTTGCTCCACGCCATGGCTGCCTCCTATCCGATCACGATGGAATCATCCTGTACGCTGACAGGATAGGACTCCAGGGGTTTGGGGGGCGGCCCGCCGAGCACCGTGCCGGAAGAGGAAAACCGGCCGGCATGGCAGGGGCATTCGAACTCGCCCTTCTCCGGCAACCATTTGATGATGCAGCCGAGATGGGTGCAAACCGCGGTGAGGGCGATGAACGCTCCCGCCTTCTCTTGCAGGACCACGGCCGGATGGCCGCGGAACGTGAAAAAATGCGTCCCCCCCAGCGGAACCTGTTCCCGGGGGATGGTGACCTTCTCCTTTTCTCCCGCCCCCTTGCGGGGAGCCAGATACTGCCAGACTGGCCAACCGGCGGCTGCGGCCAGCACAGCCCCGATGCCGCTCAGCATGATGGTCAGAAAAAAACGCCGCCGTTCGGGCGGTATCCGGTCGCTCTCCATGGAGCCTCCTGCCTGGCAAATCTGTATGAAAGGGCGGCGATCGTCCGAAAGCAGACAGCCACGTTGCAATCAATGGCAAAGCGCCCTACATTATAAACGCCGGTCATCTTCTTTCAACCATTTGCTGAAGGAAAAAGCCATGCCCGCCCTGACCGCAGTCTTCATCATCGATCCGCCGGAGCGCCTCGACCCACTCACCGACACCTCCCTGGCCCTGATGCGGGAGAGCCTGCACCGAGGCCAGCAGGTATATTATTGCACCCTGTCCGAGCTGCGCCTGGATGGCGAAGCGCCCTGGGCCAGGGTCCGGCCCTTGGCTTTCCCGCCCGGAGCGGAGCTTTTTGCCGCCGGCGAGGAGCGGGAGCTCGACCTGGCCACCGTTGATGTTCTGTTCATGCGCAAAGACCCCCCAGTGGATGCCGCCTACCTGCACGCCACCTACATCCTCGATCGGTTGCCGCCGCGGGTGCTGCAGGTCAACCCGGCACAGGCACTGCGCCGCCACTGCGAGAAGCTGATCCCGCTGCATCTGCCGGGGCTGCTGCCGGAGACTGTCGTCACCCGGGCCGCCCGCGATCTCAACGACTTTCTCGACCGGGTCGGGCAGATCGTCCTCAAGCCGCTGGATGACTGCAGCGGACGCGGCGTTTTCACCCTGACGAGGCACGACCCCAACCGCCGGGCCCTGATCGACCAGGTGACCGCCGGCGGCACCCGCTACGTGCAGGGGCAGCGTTTCCTTCCGGCAATCGCCGAGGGCGACAAGCGCGTGCTGCTTCTGGGCGGGGAGATCCTCGGCTGGCTCAGGCGGGTGCCGGCGACGGGAGATTTCCGCTCCAACGTCAACGCCGGCGGCCGCTGCCTGCCTTGCGAACTGACTGAGGCGGATCGCGCCATCTGCGCCCGTCTCGGGGCATGGCTCAGCCGGGAAGGAATCCACCTGGCGGGCGCCGATCTGGTCGGCGAACACGTTCTGGAGGTCAACATCACCAGCCCTTCCTGCCTGCGCGAGATGAACGAACTGACCGGCGAGCGACTGGAGCGCAAGATCATCGACTATGTCGAGCGCCGCTGCCGCATCTGACTTGGCAGGCTGGAGACGAGAACGTCCCCCTGGCACAAGGGGGCTTTCATGAAACAGGGCAGGTGAATGGAGAGGTTAACGACCGGGGGGATTTTCGTCGAAACTGCCGTAAACAGGAAAACGCAACTGGGGGACCCGCGGGTTATCGGTCTTGATGATGACATAGCCGCTCAGCCGCGATTTGCCCTCCCGGGGCAGCGCCTTGACGACCAGGTGAACACTCTTGCCGGGCGGCAGTTGCAGGCCCTCAAGTTCGGCATTCAGCTCGCTGCTGGTGGTTTCCGGAGCGGACAAGGAAATTGTCTGTTCTCCCTGGTTGGTCAGGATGGCGCGGGCTTCCGATTCGGTCCCCGGCACCAGTCTGCCCAACTCGACCTGCTCGGGCTCAAGCACCAGCTCGGGATTGACCGTCCCGCGCAGATGGAACTGGGCAACCGGATGCGCCGGATCGTTGACATAGAGATAAACGGTCTTTAACACGGCACCGCGAAACCGGGCGGAATCGAAGGTGGTCCGGATTTCGCCGGTGCCGCCGGGAGGGATCAACGTGACTGAGAGCAGCGCCGCCGTGCAGCCGCAGGAGCTGCGTACCTTTTCAACGGTCAGCGGGGCCTCGCCGGCATTGCGGAAACGGAAGGTGTGCTCCACCTTCGTCCCCTGGAACACCTGGCCGAAGCTGAAAT
>DATBML010000078.1:0-4305 GCA_036554885.1 Desulfuromonadales bacterium | reverse complement strand
CATCACGAGCGCGCGCACGCGATCGTCCATCAGGAGCACCTCGTGAATCGCCATGCGCCCCCGGTACCCGGAGCCGTCGCAGGCGCCGCACGGGTCACAGCGGCGGCGCACCAGGCGCTGTGCCACCACGCCCAGCAGCGAGGACGCGATGAGGAACGGCTCGACGCCCATGTCGAGGAGCCGCGTGACGGCGCTCGGCGCGTCGTTGGTGTGCAGCGTCGAGAAGACGAGGTGGCCGGTGAGCGCGGCGTTGATGGCGATGTCCGCCGTCGCGCCGTCGCGGATTTCGCCGACCATGATGATGTCCGGGTCCTGGCGCAGGATCGAGCGCAGGCCGGCGGCGAAGGTCAGGTGAATCTTCGGGTTGACCTGGATCTGGCCGACGCCGGAGAGCTGGTATTCGATCGGATCCTCGACGGTAATGATGTTCTTCTCCCGGTTGTTGAGCCGGGTCAGGGCGGCGTAAAGGGTCGTGGTCTTGCCCGAGCCGGTCGGGCCGGTGACCAGGAAGATGCCGTGGCTTTTGCTGATCATGCCGATGACCTGCCGGAGCAGGGTCTCGCCCATCTCGAGGTCCTCCAGGGTCAGCACGTTGGCGGACTTGTCGAGCAGGCGCAGCACCACCCGCTCGCCGAAGGCGGTCGGCAGCGTCGAGACGCGCACGTCGACATCCTTGCCGGCGATGCGCACCCGGAAACGGCCGTCCTGGGGGAGGCGCTTTTCGGCGATGTTGAGGTTGGCCATGATCTTCAGGCGCGAGATGATGCTGGACTGGGCCTTGTGCGGCGGCCGCAGAACCTCGTAGAGAATGCCGTCGATGCGGTAGCGGACGATCAGCTCGGTCTCGAAGGGCTCGATGTGGATGTCGCTCGCCCGCTCCTTGTAGCCCTGGGTAATCAGGCTGTTGACGAAGCGGATAATCGGCGCCTCGTCCGAGGCGTCGAGGAGGTCGGCCGGTTCGAGATCGCGGCTCAGGCTGTCTGCCGGGCCACCGCCGATATCGTGAACGAATTCCTGGGCCTCCCCGGCCCGGCGCTCGTACCCCCGGTTGATGGCGCGCAGGACCTCTTCGGGGGTGGTGACGCAGATTTCGATGGCGTCGCCGGTCAGCGCCGCCAGATCGTTGAGCGGACGGGTGTCAAGCGGGTCGGCGACCGCCACGGTAAGCCGTCCGTCGCTCCGCTCCATGGGAAAAATGCGGAATTCCTTGGCGAAGTTGATCGGCACCAGTTCGAGCAGTTCACCGCCGGGCAGCTCGGGGGGGATCGCTTCGAGGTAGGCGCACCCCTGCTGGCTGGCCAGGGCTCTGGCCAGCAGCTCCGGGGTGAGCACCCTCATCCCGAGCAGGATCTCGCCGAGACGGCGGCCGGCTTCCGGCTGGCGGGCGAGGGCCTCCTCGATCCGCCGGGCCGGGAACGCGAATTCCTCCTGCAGGATCTCGCCGAGGCGTTTCCAGCGCAGCATCGGTTCAGTTCCCCGCTTCGGCCGGCGTTTCGGCGGGCGCGGGGTTCGTTCCGGCGGGCGGCAGGTCGATCTGCCAACCGGGGGTCAGTCCCTCATCCCGGAATCTGTCCATGTCGTCGCGGCTCCTGCGGGTGACCGCGGCCAGATCCTCGCCGGTGCGGATGATGTGGGGGGTGATGAAGAGCAGCAGGTTGGTCTTCCGCGAGGTCGTGAGCCTGCGTTTGAAGAGCCAGCCGAGACCCGGGATGTCGCCGAGCAGGGGCGTTTTGGCGATGGTTTCCTGGACGTTGTTGCCGATCAGCCCGCCGAGGACGATGGTACGGCCGTTCTCGGCGAGCACCGTGTTGCGCACCAGGCGCTTGGTCAGGGTCGGCCCCACCTCGTCGACGTCGCCGACGCTCACTGGCGAGAGGTCGGTGATCTCCTGCAGGACGTTGAGGCGCACCAGGTTCCCCTCGGTGATCTGCGGCGTGAAGCGCAGGGTCAGGGCCACGTCCTTGCGCTCCACCGAGACGCTCTGCGCCAAGCCGGTGGCACCGGTGTCGGTGAGGCGCGAAGTGATGATCGGCACGTTGGAGCCGACGATGATCTCCGCCTCCTCGTTGTCCGAGGTCAGCAGCCTCGGCGCGGAAAGGATATTGACGTCGGCATCGCGCTTGGATACGTCGATCAGGGCGGAGAGGGCGGGAACGGTGACGTCCTGGCCGTCGAGGCCCTTGACGGTGATGGGATTGAACAGGCCGCCGACGAGAATGCCTTCGATCGACTGCGCCAGCAGGGAAGGGATGCCGGTGGTGCCGGAGCTGGAGGCCAGATCGGCGAGGGCGGCCGGGCCGGTGTTCAGGTTGCTGGTGCCGAAGATCAGGCTGTCGCCGCCGACCTCGACCGCTCCCTGCAGGGAAGCGCCGAGCCTCTGGGTGGCGTCCATCGACAGCTCGAGGATGAGCGCCTCGACGAAGACCTGCTTGCGCTTGACGTCGAGCTGCCGGACGATTTGCTGGAGGACCTCGTAGTCCTCGGGATTGGAGTTGATGATCAGCGAGTTGGTCGGTTTGTCGGCGGTGATCGTCACCGGCTCGCTGGCCAGCGGCGCGGCGGCCTGGCCGGCTGCCGCCGGGCGTCCCTGACGGGCCTGGGTCTTGATGCCGGTCAGGATCTCGTTGAGGGTCTTGGCCAGCGTCTCGGCGTCGGCGTTCTCCAGGTAATAGACGTTGATGTGCGAGCGTTCCTGGGAAGGCTTGTGGTCGAGTTGCCGCACGAGCTCCCTGATGGTCGTTCGGTCTTCGGTGGTGGCCAGCACCACCAGTGCGTTGGTCCTGGGATAAGGGAGGACCTTGCTGCCGGCGGTGCCGGCGGCCGGGACGCTCTGCGCCGCCCGGCCGCGGCTCGGAGCGGCCGTCATCTGGGAGATGACCTGGTTGCAGATCTGGGCGACTTCATCGGCCGCGGCATATTCCAGAGGGATGATTTCCACGGCTTCGAAGGCGCTGGTGACGTCGAGTTCCTGGATGATCCTGATCAGGCGTTCGATGTTGGCGGCCGTATCCGTGATGATCAGCGTGTTGGCCGGCGCATAGGCCACGATGCTGCTGGTTTTGGGGATCAGGGGGGTGAGGACCGTGGTGGCGAGCAGGGTGGCGTCGACGTTCTGCAGCGGAACGAGGTGGGTGACATACTGCTCGCCGCTGCTTCCCTCCAGCGTCGTCGGCAGGTTGCTCTCCTTGACGTCCCGGGTCGGGACGACCTTGTTGATCTTGCCGGCAGGGACCACGGCGAAGCCCTTGGCGTTGAGTACCGTCAGAAAGAGATTGTAGGCCTCCGTCATCGACATCTGCGTGGGGGAAATGATGGAGACCTTCCCCTTGACCGTGTCATCGTAGATGAAGTTCTTGCCGGTCATTTCGCTGACCGTCTGGATGAGGTCTGCCAGTTCGATGTCCTTGAAGTCGAGGGTCACTTTTCCGGCGGGCGCCTCGGATTTTTTCTGCTGGGCGCACACGTTGCCGGGCAGGGGAAGCGACAGGCAGGCCAGTAAAAGGCCAATGCATAGGGTCCTAAGGGCAATCACCGGGGATAACCTCCTAATCCACTTCGTATTCAAAGTTCATGGGGGTGCCGTTGCGCTGCAGGTTGATGGAGAGATGTTTGGCCTCGCGCAGCTGCTGGAAGATTTGCAGCGCCTTCTCCGGGCCGTCGAGCGGCATGCCGTTGACCTGGACGAGCACATCACCCCTTTGAATGCCCAGCAGGTCGAGAAGGGATTTCGGCCGGATCATCCGCACCACGAAGCCCTCGGTGCGGCCTGCCACGATATTCGGTTCCATGCGCGCCTGCTTGAGCAGTTCATTGAGATTGCCCCGGGCCTGTTCGGCGACGCTGCGGGGTATCACCCAGCGGTTTTCACCGATCGCCTTGACGCCGCTGCCGTCGGTGCTCTCTGCGGCGGGCGGAGTTTCCCTGGTGCTCTCCCCCAATTGGAGGTGGAGCGTTTCCAGAGTGCCGCCGGGATATTTGATCTGGACGAGGTTTCTGCCGATCTCCTCGATACGGCCGCCGCCGGGCAGTTCGTCGCCCGTCCGAAAGGCCTTGGTTTCCTGCCCCGTATTGATGACGGCCAGGGACCTGGCCCCCGCGACCACCGTGCCGAAAAGCGTCAGCTTGGGCCGGGGTGCGGCGGGAACGGCCGATTTTCCTAGGGCATCGGCATCGGAGAGGATGCCGATGCCGGGTGCGGCCGAGTTGAAGATGTTGCGTTGGAGGATGACCTGGTAATCGGTCAGGGCCGGCTTTTTTGCCGGCGCCGGCCGCTCCTTGACCTGTGATTTTCCCGGCAGGACGGAA
>DATBML010000038.1:0-3673 GCA_036554885.1 Desulfuromonadales bacterium | reverse complement strand
GTCCTGCAGGAGAAAAAGGAGATCGTCAAATCGGCGGTCGAGGCCGGCAAGGAAGCGATGGAGGCGGAACGCGCCAAACATCAGAAGCCGGTCTGAGAAGGCGCACGTGAAAAAGCCCACCTCGCGTGGGCTTTTTCACGCCCGGCACGGGGAAGAACGGAGAAAGCGGGATGTCTGACTGGCGCGAAAAGCTGAAGCGGATATGGGTGTTTCTCAGCCGCGGCATCTGGGAGATCGATGCCCATGAGCTGACCCGCTGGCGCCTGTTTCTGCTGCGTCAGGCGCAGATCGCTTCCCTGGTGGGGCGGGATTTCTTCGCCGATCACTGCATGCTGCGGGCCTCGGCGCTGACCTACTCCACCCTGCTCTCCATTGTGCCCCTGCTGGCCCTGATGTTCGCCCTGTTCAAGGGCCTGGGGGTGCAGAACGTCCTCGAGCCGATCATCATCGAACGCCTCGCCATCGGCTCCGAGCAGATTATTACCGCCATCATCCGCTATATCAACAATACCAATGTCGGCCAGTTGGGGGCGGTCGGGATGGTCATGCTGATCATCGCGGTGCTGACCCTGCTCTCCAATATCGAGGAAAGCTTCAACTATATCTGGGGGGTCAAGGAAACCCGTACCATCCTGCGCCGCTTCGCCGACTACTTTTCGGTGGTCACAATCGGCCCGCTATTCCTGCTCGCTGCCATCTCCATGACCACGACCCTGGAGAGCCAGACCTTTGTCCAGACCCTGCTCGGGATGGCTTTTGTCGGCGAGGTCATTTTTCTTCTCTTCAAGGTGATGCCGTTCGTGGTGATGTGGGCTACCTTCACCGGCCTCTACATTTTCATGCCCAATACCCGGGTAACTTTCCGCGCCGCCCTGGTCGGCGGCATTTTCGGCGGCACGCTCTGGCAGCTGGCCCAATGGTTTTACGTCAACTTCCAGGTCGGCGTCTCCCGCTACAACGCCATCTACGGCACCCTGGCGGCGCTGCCGATCTTCATGGTCTGGATCTACGTTTCGTGGCTGATCGTGCTGCTCGGGCTGGAGGTCACCTACGCCTGCCAGAATCTGCGAACCCTGCGTCGTGAAATCCGCGGTCGCGACGTCAACTTCGCCAGCCGCGAACTGGTCGCCCTGACCGTGCTGCTGGTAACGGCCGAAACCTTCTACCGTGGCGAGAAGCCCTGGGGGCTGGAGCGGATTTCCGCCGCATTGGAGTTGCCGCCCCGCCTGGCCCGCAGCGTGCTGGCAGAGCTGCTCCGGCTCGGCCTGCTATCCGAGGTCCAGGATGGGGACGGCCGGGAACCGGCCTATCAGCCCGGGCGTGCCCCGGAAAACCTGCAGATCCATGAAATCATCGAATCCCTCCGGGCGGACGGCATCAACTACGCCGAACTGCGCAAGACGCCGGAGCGGGAGGTGATTCGCGAGGTGGAGAAGAAGATCAGGGAGGCGGGGCGGCAGAGCCTGGAAGGGATGACCATGGCCGAACTGGTCCACAGGATGGTGAGAAAAAGAGAGAGGCTGAAAAAACCTCTGGCAGAGGAAAGCCAGGACCAGGATCAGTAGGTGCGGAGTTCGAACCGGCCCTCCTCGCAGACGGCGTAGGAGAACTGGTCGATCCAGTCGCCGAGGGCGACCAGAGTCTTGCCGTTCGTTTCCTGCAGCAGCGGGTGATGGAAATGTCCCGTCACCACCGCCTCGTAGCCTTCGGAATAAAGCCGCTCCGCGTGGGCCGTGAGCATCGCTTCCGGCAGCCAGCGCGTCTTTCTGGCTGAATGCCCCTTTCGGCTCTGGCGGCCGGCCCAGCGGGCGATGCCCCAGGTCCAGTCGGGAGGCACCACCTGAATCAGCCAGCGCAGCGGCCGGCTGCGCAGCGTCCGCCGCAGCAGCCGGTAACCGTGGTCCCCGGGGTTGACCAGGTCGCCGTGGCCGAGGAAGACCTTCCGGCCGTCGATCTCCACCCCCCCGCCATCCGGCAGGACCCGGCAGCCGAGGCCTTCCTCGAAGAAGGGGCCAAGGTGAAAGTCATGATTCCCCTCGACGCAGACGATCTGCGTTCCCTCCTCGCGCAGGCGCCGCAGCGCTTCCAGTAGCGGCACGTAAGGGGCGAAGACGACATGCCGGTAGCCGACCCAGAACTCGAACACGTCACCCAGCAGGTAGAGAGTCCGGGTTTCTCCCCGCAGCCCGTCGAGAAAGGCGAGCAGCCGCCGGTAATTTTCGTCGGCGGGGTCGAGCAGGTGCGCATCGGCAATGAAGACGTCTCTCATGGTCGGCAACTATACGATTCGCCTGATGTAAAAGTCAAGGAACCGGTGGCGGCCGGTTTTTCTCCGCCTGTCGTCGGCTATACTTAGATGGAATTTTGGTGAAAACGCAAAAATCACGAATTTGATATATTGAGGAACCATCAATATTCTTCGGGCAATAAATGCCTCAACGCAGAGGCGCCGAGAAGCAGAGAAAACCGGGGAGCTTAAATGATGTTCGCAGGGTTTTTTCTCTCCGTCTCTGTTTGCTTCGCGACTCTGCGTTAAATGGACCTTTTGATGTCTAATCGAAATTCTTCCGTAGCGGAGGCAAACATGCGCGCCCTGATCTGCATCCTGTCGATCTTTATCCTCGCCGGCTGCGCCTTCGTCAAGGTCAATGTCGCCGGCGAGCCGGGAGAATTGAAGGAGCAGGTGATAGAGGGAAAGGGGCGGGCGAAGATCGCCGTGGTCGACATCTCCGGCATCATCTCCGTGACACCGTTCGGCCTTGACCGCTTCAGCAAAGGCCCTCCGCTGGTGCCGCGACTCAAGGAAGAACTGGAGCGGATCATCGAGGACGACAAGGTGGTCGGCGTGGTGGTGCGCATCGACAGCCCGGGCGGGTCAGTGACGGCGAGCGACATTCTCTATCACGAACTGCGGAGAGTGCGTGAAAAGAAGCAGATTCCGGTCGTCGCCTGTATCATGGACAGGGGGTTTTCCGGCGGTTTCTATGCGGCCCTGGCGGCCGACGAGATCATGGCGCATCCGACCTCGGTGCTCGGCGGGGTGGGGGTGATCTCTTTCAAGCTCACCGTTGCCGAAATGCTCGGGAAGTGGGGTGTCGAGATCAATACGGTGCAGAGCGGCCCGCTCAAGGACTTCTGGTCGCCGCTGCGGCCGAGCCGCCCGGAGGAGACCGCCCTCATGCAGGCGATCACCGACCGCCTGCACGGGCGTTTCCTGCAGTTGCTCACCGAGAGCCGCCGCCTTTCTCCAGAGGCGCAGCAGGCGGTGGCCACCGGCCGCATCTTCGACGCCGGGGAGGCCAGAGAGATCGGTCTGATCGACCACATCGGCTACCTGGAGGATGCCGTGTCCCGCACCCGGGAACTGGCCGGGGTGGCAGAAGCCCGGGTTATCATGTATCGCCGCGAGGGGGGCTTCGCCGGCAACATCTATGCCGCCGGTCCCTCAATGCCGGTCGAGTTTGCCGCCCTGGAGCGCGGTATGGAGGAGCTGCTCAGCCCGGGTTTCCGTTACCAGTATCTGCCTTGATGGTGATGCTCGATCTTCTGCCGAAGCGATTCGCAAAATCCAGCCACAACTGTCCTATCGACCACAACAATATTTCTTGGAAATAAATATCTCTTATATTTGTGCAAAATCCCCTGTTTTTTTGTTTTGATATTCCTATGAAAT
>DATBML010000495.1:0-2544 GCA_036554885.1 Desulfuromonadales bacterium | reverse complement strand
GGCGACCGCCCGGGTTTTGAGGGCCTTCGACACGTCATCGACGGTTTTGAGAAAATCTGCTCGCTCTCGGTCCAGCTTGTTGACGAAGACGATGCGCGGGATTTCGAATTCCTGCGCCCACTGCCAGATCTTGACCGATTGGGCCTTCACCCCGTCGACGGCCGAGACGACGAGAACGGCGCCGCCCAGGATGCGCAAGCAGTTGCGCGTGTCATGAAGGAAGTTGGTGTAGCCGGGGGTATCGACGATGTGCAGGCTGTTCCCCTTCCACTCGCAGTGGTCGAGGCTCGAGCTGATGGTGATGCCGCGCTTGATCTCCTCGGGCTCGAAATCCATGGTCGAAGTCCCCTCGTCGACCTTGCCGAGCCGATCGATCATGCCGGTGTTGTAGAGGATCGCTTCGGTGAGCGAGGTCTTGCCCGCGCCGCCCTGACCGACGATGCCCAGGTTCCGGATTTGTGCCGTTTCGTACTTTCCCATGACCGCTCCTTTCATTCCATCGTTGATGAGGAATCTGTTGAAGGATTACTGACAGGAAACAACGAACAATCATAGCTCATAGCTGACAGCTCTTGACTCTTGGATTCTGCTGCGAGCTACGAGCCAAGAGCTAAAGACCGGACTTGTTGCGGTTGTATATGATGCGCAATCCCTCCAGCGTCAGATCCGGATCGACCTCGTCGATGGTCTGGGCGGCCGGCGCGATCTGCCCGGCCAGACCGCCGGTAGCGACCACCAGCGGCTCGTCCCGCGCCTCCAGCTTCATCCGCCCGACGATCCCGTCCACCAGTCCGGCGTAGCCGAAAAAAATCCCTGCCTGCATGCTGTTGACCGTGTTCTTGGCAATGATCTGCGGCGGCCGGGAAAACTCGACACGCGGCAGTTTGCTGGCCCGCTCAAAGAGGGCTTCAGCGGAGATGCCGAGCCCCGGAGCAATGGCCCCTCCCTGGTAGACCCCCTTGGCGGAGATGTAGTCGAAGGTCGTCGCCGTACCGAAATCGACGACGATCAGGCTGCGCCGGTATTTCTCGTAGGCCGCCACCGCGTTGACGATTCGGTCGGCGCCGACTTCCTTGGGATTGTCGTACTGGATCGACATGCCGGTCTTGATCCCCGGGCCGACGATATAGGGTTTGAGCCGGAAATAACCGCTGCAGAGCCCCTCCAGGGTATTCAGCATGGGAGGAACGACGCAGGAGATGATGACGTCGCGGATATCGGTGAAATGGATATCGGAGAGCTGGAAGAGCTCATGGATGAGCATGGCGTACTCGTCCACGGTGCGGGACTTGTCAGTGGTCACCCGCCAGCTGCGCACCAGCTGCTCCTCCTGGTACATCCCCAGAACGGTATTGGAATTGCCGACGTCGATGACTAGAAGCATGGAACTCTCCGCAAAACCGTGAGGCGTGAGGGGTGAGGAGAAACAGCAATAACCCTTTCACTCCTCACTCCTCACCGGCCCTTAAGGGCCGCACATCGCCGGCCAGTACCTTTTCAGCCCGGCCGTCGGACAGCCGCAACATCAGGGCGCCGTCGTCATCCAGCCCCTCAACCCGGCCCTGCACGCGGCGGCTCTGGTAATCCACCTCCACCTGCCGGCCGATCAGGTCGAAGAAGGCTTCCCATGCCTTGAGAACCGGCGGGAAACCCACCTCCAGGTAAAGTTCGTATAGGCTGTCGAGATGGCGCAGCAGGGTCCGGGCGAAGACGGCCCGGGAGACCGGCTCGCCCTTTTCCAGGGCCAACGAGGTGGCCGGATAGCGCAAATCTGCAGGAAACTGCTCGGCGCGCATGTTGAGATTGACGCCGATGCCGAGGATCACGTAGTGAATTCCCTCGGTTTCGGCACTCATCTCGTTGAGCAGGCCGGCAATCTTGCGGCCACGCAGCAGAACGTCGTTGGGCCACTTGACGTTCGGCGCCAGGCCGCTGATCTCCTCCACCGCTCGGGCAACGGCCACTGCCGAGAGAAAGCTTAGTTGTGGTGCATGGTAAGGCAGGATTGACGGCCGCAGCAGCACCGAGACATAGAGATTCACCCCCGGCGGCGAGACCCAACTGCGGCCGAGACGACCCTTGCCGGCAGTCTGACGATCGGCGATCACCACCGTCCCCTCGGCCGCTCCGGCCTCACCAAGGTCATGCGCCCGCAGATTGGTCGAATCGGTCGTCTCGTAATAGATGACTTCGCGGCCGATCAGGCGCGTTTCCAGGCCGGACTGGATCTCCGTCGGGATGAGGGTTTCCGGAGTGCCGGTCAGACGGTAGCCGCGGGAGGTCACCGCCTCGATGATGTAGCCGAACTCGCGCAGTTGGCCCACCTGCTTCCAGACGGCGGTGCGGGAGACTCCCAGCGACTGGCTGAACTCTTCGCCGGAGACGAACTGCCCCGCCTTTTCCCGCAGCAGTCTGAGGATCGCTTCCTGCGCATTTTTACCCGTCATCGACAGTCCTGTCAAAAACATTGCTGCTACTGTAGAACTCTCTTCCAAGGCTGATCAAAAATGCCCAGATGCAAGGCGCCAGAAATCCTGAGGAATA
>DATBML010000441.1:0-3821 GCA_036554885.1 Desulfuromonadales bacterium | reverse complement strand
GGGCTGATGCCATGCGCGGCCATCCGCTCGGGCTTGAGCCAGATGCGCATGGCGAAGGTGCGGGCGCCGAGGATGTCGGCCCGCTGCACCCCCTCGATGGCGGTGAGACGCGGCTGCACGATGCGCACGAGGTAGTCGGTGATTTCGTTCTGCTGGAGGATGTCGGAACTGAAGCTGAGGTAGGCCGAGGCGAACTCGCTGTCGGCCGACTCGATGTTGATCACCGGGACCTCGGCCTCCGGCGGGAGATCGGCGCGGACCTGGTCGACCTTGGAACTGATTTCGGCCAGAGCCTTGGTCCCGTCGTAGTTGAGCTTCAGCCGGACCTTGATGGTCGAGAGTCCCAGGGCACTTTGCGATTCGATGTAATCGATGCCGTCGGCAGCGGCGATGGCCCGCTCCAGCGGTGTCGTGATGAAGCCGCGCACGAGGTCGGCGCTGGCGCCGACATAGACCGTGGTGACGGTCACCGAGGCGTTCTCGCTTTGCGGGTACTGGCGGATGTTGAGGGTGCGTATCGCCTGCAAGCCGGCAATGACGATCACCAGGTTGACCACCAGGGCGAGAACGGGACGACGGATGAAGAGGTCGGTGATTTTCATAAGAACCGTGAGATGTGAGGAGTGAGGAGTGAGGAGAAAGGCATTTACGCCTCACACCTCACGCCTCACCCCTCGCGCATTAATTGTTCTCCGGCTTCGGCGCGTGCTTGAACTCGGGCGACAGGGTGTTGTCCACCACGACGGCCTGGCCGTTGCGCAGTTTGAACACACCGGTGGTGACGATGGTCTCGCCTTCCTTCAGCCCCGAGAGCACCGCGACGAAATCGCCCTGTTTCGCGCCGAGGCGAACGAACTGCTGGCGCAACAGTTTTACCGGCGGGCCGCCCGCTTCCTCTTTCTTTTCTTCCACGACGAACACCGAATCGCTGTAGGGGGCATAAAGCACTGCCGTGGCAGGAATGGCGAGTACCGGCTCCCGTCGGGGGAGCACCACGGCCACGTTGACGAACATGCCGGGGCGCAGCAGGCCCCCTGGATTGGCCAGCGTTGCCTGCAGCCGAATGTTGCGGGTGGCGGCATCGACCTCGGGATTGATCGTGGTGACGGATCCCGCGATCCGCTGGCCGGGCAGGGCATCGGTCGTCACCCGCACCGGCAGGCCGGTGCGGATATCGCCCAATTGCTGCTGTGGCAGCAGGAAGTCGACGTAAATCGGGTCGAGGGTTTGCAGCGAAACAACCGGATCCCCCTCTTTGAGAATTTGACCCAGGTTAACCAGGCGGATGCCGAGACGGCCGGCAAAGGGGGCACGGAGCGTTTTCTTGCCGATGGTCGCCCGGATGCTCTCGGCGGCAGCGACGGCCACCCTGAAATTGGCTTCGGCGCTGTCGAATTCGGCTTGCGAGATGACCTTCTGCGCCAGCAGCTCCCTGGCGCGCTCCAGGTTGGCCTTGGTCAAGGTTACCGTGGCCTCGGCCCCGGGCAGTTGCGCCTGCTCGGAGGAGGTGTCCTGCTTCAGCAGCAGCGCCCCCTTCGGCACCACCGAGCCCGGCTCGAAGGCAATCTGCGCAACCTTGCCGGGTATTTCCGCCGCCACGGTCACGCCCTGAACCGCGGTGAGTGAACCGACGGCGGTCAGGAGCGATTCCCAGGTTTCCGAGCGCACCTGGGAGGTCGTCACCGTCTCGGGCGGTGGAGTAAACTGGGCACCGGCGTCAATCATGCGGCCGATCTGTAAAGCTTTGATGCCGGCAAGAATGCCGGCCAGCAAAATCAAGACAAGAATGGTCAGGAGGATGCGTTTCTTCATCTGCAGTCACTCAGCTGGTCAGATCGGGGGAAAAAACAACGGCGCCGGCATCCGGAGATCGCCCAGGGCGAAGTTATCGTTAACATACGCTTATCAGAAAAATGGTTCAAGATGCGAAGTCATAAGTTGCCGGCTAAACCGGGGGAAACTTCGAAAACCGCCGCTCTGCTCCTGGGTCGAGCATTCTTACAAGTAGGGAGAAAAGAGCTTGGCGAATGCGTCGCGCAGCTTGATCGGCAGCGGCCGGCCGTCCAAATCCGCCTGAATCACTTCCCGGGACAGGCCCTTCAGCGCGTCGAAGTGTCGGGCCAGCATATCGTTCAGACTCCGGTCGTAGACCTCCAGGCCGAATTCGAAATTAAGCCGCAGGCTGCGCGGATCGAGGTTGGCCGATCCAACCAGGGCGTAGGCCTCGTCGACCAGCAGAAACTTGCTGTGCACGAAGGGCGGTGGCTGGTAATAGATACGGGTACCGTACTGGAGAAGCTCCCATAGATAGGCGCGGGTGGCCCAGGAGACATAGGGGAGGTTGTTTTTCTCCGGCAGCATGATCTCCACGGTGACACCACGCAGGGCAGCGGCGTTGATGGCTGTGATCAGCGTTCGATCAGGGATGAAGTAGGGGGTCATGATGCGGACGCGGCGACGAGCACAGTCGAGGGCACCGATGACGAGCCAGTTGAGCTTCTCGAAATCCTCATTTGGCCCGGCGCTGATGCCGCGGCTGAATGCCTCGGCGTCGGGGACTGCGTCAGGATAATCGATGCCGGCAACCGGTTCGCGGGTAGTGAACTGCCAGTCCTCGAAAAACGCCTCCTGCATCTGGCCCACCACCGGGCCCTCGACCCGGAAGTGGATGTCGACCACCCGCCGCGGGTCGCTCTCGTTCGCCAGGTGCCGATCGCCAATATTCATGCCGCCAGTGAAGCCCACCAGCCCATCGACGATCAACAATTTACGGTGGTTGCGCAGGTTGACATGAATGCCCCGCTCGGAGAGCGAAGGGGGAAGAAAGCGGGCAAGACGGACACCGCTGCCGCGCAGCAGTCGCCGCGCCGGCGGGAAGGAGTAACGCTCCCCCAGGGCATCGACCAGCACCCTGACGTCGACACCGCGAACGGCCGCCGCCCGCAGCGCCCCGACAAACCGCCTGCCGGTGCGGTCTGAGTCGAAGATATAGGTCGACAGGCAGACCGAAGAGTGGGCCGCCTCGATGGCGTCGAGCATCGCGGGATAGGCCTCTTCGCCGTTG
Organism: Desulfuromonadales bacterium; assembly: GCA_036554885.1. Lineage (GTDB taxonomy): Bacteria > Desulfobacterota > Desulfuromonadia > Desulfuromonadales > DASPGW01 > DASPGW01. The sequence goes on along the minus strand of DATBML010000441.1, from coordinate 757 downwards.
TGCAGGGGCCGCACCCGGTTGCCTTGCAGCAGCGGCCGGCGGGTCACGGTATCGGCGAGGCTTAGCAGCGCCGCGTAATTCTCGGCGCGAAACGGCAACTCGGCGGCCATGTCGGCGACCCAGAGGCATACGTCGGGTTGCCGGCCGTGCATACCCATGCCGCGGGCCTGCCAGTCTCGGGCCAGGGTCCGGATCCGGTTGACTCCCAGAAGCCAATAGAAGAAAACGCCAACTCCGGGGAGGACCAGGCACATAACGACCCAGCCGAGAGCCGCCCGGGGATCACGCTTGTTCAACAGGGCGTGCCCTGCCGATAGCACGCCGGCTAGGGCCAGCAGTCCCCAGATGAGAATCGTGAGCAGAGATTCTAGCAATGCGGGTTCCTCGCAGCGTTGGAACAGAAGGTTGGATGCGCCTGTCTTTCATGAGAATTTTAACAAAGGAAGGGCCGGCGTCCAACGGCACAAAAAGGACCGAGGGACGCCGGAAAGGGGGTAAGCCCTGCTCACCGCAGACTGGTGGCACAGCGGGGACAGGTCAGCATGCTGGTCGACGGAACCTTGTGGCCGCAGGTCGGGCAGTTGAACCAGTAACTGCAGAATTTGCATTGGGGCTCGGAAAGCCCCTGCTTCTTCTTGCACTTGGGGCACAGGCGGTACATCTTGCGTTTTTCGACGTATTCGGCGAGCAGCAGTCCGCAGCGGGGGCACTCCTCGGCGTCCCGCTTGCGGATCTCCGCCCCGCAATTCGGATGGGG
>DATBML010000433.1:0-4286 GCA_036554885.1 Desulfuromonadales bacterium | reverse complement strand
TGCAGAGCGCCGGACCTTTCTGGACAAGCTGCAGCAGGGGTTGGCGGCCCGGGCCGAGGAGATCGCCCGGACCATCACCGGCGAGGTGGGCATGCCGCTCAAGCTCTCCCAGCGCATCCAGGCCGGGCTGCCGGCGGCGGTCCTGGAAAGTTTCGCCCGGCTGCTCGGCGAATACCATTTCGAAGAGCAGGTCGGCAACTCACTGGTGATCCGCGAGCCGGTCGGCGTGGCGGCCTGCATCACCCCCTGGAACTACCCTCTGCACCAGATCGTCGCCAAGGTGGCCCCCGCCCTGGCGGCCGGCTGCACGGTGGTGGTCAAGCCGAGCGAGATCGCCTCCCTCAACGCCTTCATGCTGGCCGAGATCGTCGAGCAGGCCGGCCTGCCGCCGGGGGTCTTCAACCTGGTCAGCGGGACGGGACCGGTGGTCGGCGAGGCCCTGGCCCGGCATCCGGAGGTGGACATGATCTCCTTCACCGGCTCGACCCGGGCCGGCCGGCGGGTGGCGGAACTCGCCGCGCAGGGCGTCAAGCGCGTCGCTCTCGAACTGGGGGGGAAATCGGCCGCCGTCATCCTGGCGGACGCCGACCTGGCCGCCGCGGTTAAGGGGACGGTGAACGCCTGCTTTCTCAATTCCGGGCAGACCTGCACCGCCCACACCCGCATGCTGGTGCCGGAGAGCCGCTACGCCGAAGCGGCAGCGCTGGCGGTGGAGGTGGCGAGCACCTTTTCCGTCGGCGACCCCTTCGGCGGCCAGGCCAAGCTGGGCCCGCTGATCTCCGGGGAGCAGCGCGAGCGGGTGCTCGGCTACATCCGCAAGGGGGTCGAAGAGGGGGCCGAACTGCTGCTGGGCGGCCCCGAGACGCCCGAGGGGGTGGAGAAAGGGTATTACGTCCGGCCGACCGTCTTCGGCCGGGTCGATCCCGGCTCGACCATCGCCCGTGAGGAGATCTTCGGTCCGGTGCTTGCCATCCTCATCTACCGCGACGAGGAGGAGGCGGTGCGCCTCGCCAACGATTCGATTTACGGGCTGGCCGGGGCGGTCTGGTCCGCCGACGCCGAGCACGCCAAGCGCATCGCCCGCCGCCTGCGGGCCGGGCAGATCGACATCAACGGCGGCCGCTTCAACCTGCTCGCCCCCTTCGGCGGTTTCAAGCAGTCGGGGTACGGCCGGGAGTTCGGCACCTACGGTCTGGAGGAGTTTCTGGAGGTAAAGTCGCTGCAACTCTGAAGCCGGGGAAGGCCGGGAGGAGCCATCTTTGTCTAGGTGGAAGCGGGAAGAGGCAAAGAGGCTATGCGGTAATGGCCAAATGCTTTTTCAGGTGGGCCGATAAGGGGTGAGAACCTTCTTCGACGCTGAACCGGACGCCGGCACGGACGGCAGCAAGTCTTTTCCGGGCGGGTTGCCGAAATAATAGGTCATGGCCATGCGGGCGTACTGGGTGGCGCGGATGCCGATGTATTTTTCGTGCCCGACCATGACCGCAACGACCACCGCGTCCTGGCCCTGTCGCTCCCTGGCGAAACCGACGAACCAGTCGTAGCGCACGTCATGGGACCGGCTGTCGATGGAACCGGTCTTGCCGCCGATCTGCAGGCGCGACAGAACCTTGTCCTGCCGGTACTTGCGGAAGGCCTTGCGGCCGGTGCCGGAGTCAATCGTGGTCTCCATCATCTGGCTCAAGGCACTGGCGGCCCTGGCCGACATGGCCTGCCGCCCGCGACCTGCTTGCCGGCGGTAGAGGATCTCGCCGTGTTCATCGACAATCCGGTCGACGATGGACGGCTCCACCATGGTTCCCCCGTTGAGCACTGCCGAGGCCATCATTGCTCCGTGCAGGGGAGAGATCGTGGTGTCCCGATTGAATCCGCTGGCCACCTCGGCCCAGTGGTAGGGCTCGTCGTTGACGTGAAACTGGCTGGGGGGCAGGGGCAGGTCGAACTCGAGCGGTTCGTTGAAGCCGAAGGCGTCGGCCGACTTTTCCAGAAGGGATTTTCGCAGGCGAAGTTCGCCGAGCTTGCCGAACACCGGGTTGACCGATTCGGCAAAGGCTTCCCGGAAAGAGACCGTTGTTGTGTAGCGATTGACCGCCTCGGTCAATTGCCGCTTGTACAACGTGTGCTTGTAGCCGTTGAAACGCACCGGCGAATCTGCCGTATAGCCGCACTGGTCGACCGCCGACGCCGCCGTCACGATCTTGAAGATGCTGGCCGCCGGGAAGTCGCTGCGCAGGCAGGGATTGGCGGAAGTATCGAACTTGTCAAAACCCGCCATGGCCAGAATCCGACCCGTCGCCGCTTCCATGACGACGATGCCGACGTGGCGCGAATTCTGGCGGTCGATCTTGTCGAGCAGGTAGCTCTGCAAGTCCACATCCAGCGTGGTCTCAATCTTGAGAACACGTCCTTCGGCCGGCAGGGTAAAGCTCGTTTCCGTCAGGTTGTTGAACGCACTTTCATCCAGAAGCTGCCGGACCTCGTCCTTGCTCACCGGTTCGGCGGCAGGAGGAGCAGGGGCGGAGATGCGAGCCGCCATGGCCCAGGGCAGATCGCCTGCGCTGCGGAACAGGCCGACGATTCCGGCAATGGCGCCCAGTACCAGAAAAGCGCCGGCGATTGCCCGAACCGGGAGGCGCCGCCAGATGCGGCGGATGAGTCCCACCTTTTGCAGGTCGGCTTGATAGCCGCGCCAACTGTTCTGCTGATTTCGGTTCGATAAAGGTTTGAGTGGCTTTGGCATGGAAAACCCGGCAAGTGAATAGGTTCAAATCGCAATGGACGGCCGTTGCGATGGATAAGTGATACGGCATCGCCCCCGCGACTGTCAAACACTTTAATATGTTTTTCCCGGCAGATGAAGGCCGCGACAATTAACCTGCTGCAATGACTGATATTGGATGCTGGACAGAGCTCAATCACTCGAACCGGCCCGTTGCGCCGAATTGATCCGGCGTTCCCGTTCTGTGGTCGCCCTGACCGGGGCGGGGATCTCCACGACGGCGGGCATCCCTGACTTCCGGGGGCCGCAGGGGCTCTATGTCACCCGGCGCTACGACCCGGAGAAAGTCTTCGGGATCGGCTGGTTCCGTCGCGATCCCCGGTACTTTTACGAATTCTCGCGCGATTTCGCCGCGGCGGTGAAAGATGTCCGGCCGACGTTCACCCACCGGTTTCTGGCCGACCTGGAGAGGGGGGGAACCCTGGCGGGGGTCATTACCCAGAATATCGACATGCTCCACCAGTCGGCCGGCAGCCGGACGGTCGTCGAGCTGCACGGCTCGTACCGCACCGCCACCTGCCTGCGCTGCGGCCGGAAGCGGGATGAGCTCACCTATGCCTGGTGGGAAAGGGCCATGACCACAAGCCCGACGCCCCCGGTCGCCCTCTGCCCCGTCTGCACCGGCGTGCTGAAGCCAGACATCGTCTTCTTCGGCGAGCGGGTCCACGGTTACGGGGAAGCGGAGCGGCTGGTGGCCCAGTGCGACCTGCTGCTGGTTCTCGGCTCCTCCCTCCAGGTCACCCCGGCCTCTTTCCTCCCTTGCCGCACCCAGGCGACGACCGTAGTGGTGAACCGCGGCGAGGTGGCGCTCCCTGCCGCACCCCACCGCTACTTCGTCGACAGCGAACTCGACGGCTATTTCCGGGAGGTTGCGGAGCGCCTGGATCTGGCTTGAAGATGGGTGCTGAATCCTTTAATCACCCGTAAATCATCGATAGCGTTTCTCCCGCACCATTGCATTGTCTTTCTCAATCCCTCGATAGTTCAGCTTGCCGAAGAGGCTACCCGCGTCGTTTGACAAATTCTGTTTCGCATGTTAATAATTTGTACACGAAATATTTCAGTACCAAGTTATTTACCGCTCATCAACCTGCAGAGAGGGGAAAATCATTATGGCGGCAGCTCGTGGCCACAAGAAACCAGGCGCCAGGCTGACTGACAGCACCAACGATTCATCGCTTACGAATTTAGTCTCCCTGAGCGAAACGCCGCCAATTCCGGAGGGGAACTATGAGCTTCGCATCCTCCAATCGCTGCGTCGAATCATCCGCGCCATCGAAATCCATTCACAGAGGCTGAGTCAGGAATTCCAGATTACCGGACCCCAACTCGGTTGCCTTCTGGCCATCAAGCAATACGGGGCGCTGACGACAACGCGGCTTGCACGAACCATCTTTCTCAGTCCGAGCACTGTCGTTGGCATCGTCGATCGTCTCGAAGAAAAGGGGCTTGTCTCCCGCATGCGCAACACTGAAGACCGGCGGCAAGTACAGATATGCCTCACCGA
>DATBML010000392.1:0-8636 GCA_036554885.1 Desulfuromonadales bacterium | reverse complement strand
AAGCTGAAATCCGCATTCGCTGCAACAAGCTTCGGCACGCCGGCGAATGCCCCTGCCGGCAGCAACAGGAGGAATATCGACAAAAAGCCGAGAAAAGCCGATTTCATGGGTGCAACCTCCCTTGACTCGCGCAGGCATCGACCATCAACGATGCCCTGGATATGGAACTTTCACAGGATAGCATAGCTCCAACAGCGCTGGCCAGCCCTTTTGCCTGAGCGAATAAATTGACACAAATGCTCTATCTTGCTATAGAATAACCCGCCAACCACAATACTCAACGATCAGGATCAGTCATGTCGCAGTCCCCCATGAAACTGCTTTTTTCCCGCACCCGGATTGCCGAGCAGGTCGAGCGCCTGGCGGCCGAGATCAGCCGGGACTACCCGGACCGCGAAATTCTTCTCATCGGGGTGCTCAAGGGCTCCTTCCTCTTTTTCGCCGATTTGGTTCGCGCCATCACTTCGCCGACCGTCATCGACTTCGTTCGCCTGGCCAGCTACGGCTCGGACACCCAGTCGTCGGGCATTGTCGAAATACGAAAGGACCTGGAACTGCCGATCAAGGGGCGTGATGTGATCATTGTCGAGGACATCATCGACAGCGGCTACACGCTGGAATCGCTCTATCATCGCCTGCTGCTCCGCGAACCCCGCAGCATCAGGATCTGCACCCTGATCGACAAACGGGCCAGGCGGGAAGTGGCTATCGAAGCCGACTATGTCGGGATCACCATGGACGATGGCTTCATCGTCGGCTACGGTCTCGACTACGACGAACACTACCGTAACCTTCCAGATATTTACCTGGTGGAAAGCGCCTGACCGGGCCTGAAGGAGATACTCGATGGTCATCGAATGTACCGAGTGCCATACCCGTTTCAAGCTGGCAGATGACAAGGTAAAGCCGGGTGGTACCAAGGTCCGCTGCTCCAAGTGCAAGCAGATATTCACCGTCATGCCCCCGGAACCGGAACCGGCGCCGCCTTCCAGTGAGGAGGAAATCGACTTTGGCGAATTCAACATGGAGCGGCTGACGGAGGCGGGTAAGGCGACTGACGCCGCCGCGCCCGCGGAAGAACCCGCAACAACCGGTTGGGGCGAAGGGGGGGCCGGAACCGCTGCGGGCGAGTTCACTGTTGGGGAGCAGACCGAAGCACAGGCTGTAAACGTTGCTTCAGGCCAGGCTGCCAGGGGAGAATTCGCTTTCGGCGGCGAAGATGAAACAGCTGTGTCGGGCCGCTTCGCCCACGAGGAAGAGACCGAAACACACTGGGGGGAATCCGCCAGTGGCCCGGAGTCCTCGGAGGAGTTCGCTTTCGATGAGGATGAAGCAGAGTCGGACCAGTTCGCTTTCGCAGAGAAGGCTGAAACGCAGCTGGATAGCGACACCTTCAGCTTCGATGATTCGGAGGATTTCTCTTTTGGCGAAGAGCAGGACGCTGGCGAGGGTGACACCGGGACTGATGAGTTCTCTTTCGATGAGACCGACACATCGGACTCCGTCGAGTTTGCTTTTGATGAAGGGGACACTGACGCAAAAAACGACACTGAATTTTCCTGGGACACCGAGGGAGGGGATGCAGGCGAGGCCGGTCTAGACTTCGACCAGGGCGACGAGCAGAATGCGAAGGGCGACGAATTCGATTTTACCGGCATCACTTTCGGCGAAGAGGATGCCGCACCGGCAGGGCCGGTCGAAACGGAGCGTCTGGCACCGGCGCAGACACCACCGGTACTCCTGGAGACCGAGGAGCTGACCCCGCAACGGGAGTTTGCCGCACCGAAAAAATCTTCAGCACCGCTGATGGAACAACCGCCGGTCTTCCCACCGACAACCCGTCGGCGGAAAAGTCCTCTCCAGGGTTTGATCTTCTTCATCGGGTTGTTGCTGCTGGCCATCACCGGCGGCGCTGTCTATTTCTATTGGCAGGGAGGAATCCCGGAGCTGACGAATCTGGTCGATCGGCTCACCGGACAAACCCCATCTCCCCAGACAGGCGGCCAAATCCGTCTCGAAGGGATGACCAGCTTTTATGTTACCAACAAGGAAGTCGGGCAGATGCTCGTCATCCAGGGCAAGGCGGTCAATGATTACCCCCAGACCCGCTCTTCCCTGGCGGTGAAGGGCGTCCTCTACAACAAGGAGGGCAAGACCGTACTGCAGCAGACGGTCTTTTGCGGCAACCCGCTCGACCAGGAAGCCCTCAGGAAGCTCCCCTATGCCAAAATCGAGGAGAGCATGAACAATCCTTTCGGCGAATCCCTGTCCAATCTCAACGTTGCGCCCGGCAAGGCGATCTCTTTTACAATCGTCTTCCGGAATCTGCCTGCGGATATCGCCGAATTCACCGTCGAAGCGGCAGACTCCAAACCGGGCACCAAACAGTAGGCCCGGCGCATCCAAGGGATAAAAAAAGCCGCATGATCGACGGGATCGTGCGGCTTTTGATCGTTTCGAATTCGCCCGCGATTAATCCGGCCGGTTTTGTTCGCCCTTCTTCTCGTCCTGGCTCGGCGTAACGTCAATCTCTTCTCGTTCGCTGGCGGCCTTACGGAAGCTGCGAATCCCCTTGCCCAGGGCGCCACCGATTTCGGGGAGCTTACCCGCGCCGAAAATGACCAGAACAAGCACCAGAATTATGATCAATTCTGCCGATCCAAGTCCGAACATTAATGCCTCCTGCCCACACCGGGGAGTTGGTTGCAGGAACCGGAAAATATTGAAAAACGGGGGCGGCCCGTTAAGGCCGCCCCCGATGGACCCTTATCAGGGAGCCTTGATGGCATCCACAGGACAGGTATCGACGCAGGCGCCACAGTCGATACAGGTGGCCGCGTCGATCACGCGGGCATCACCCTTCTCGCTGATGGCATTGACGGGACATACGGGCTCGCAGGCCCCGCAATTGATGCACTCTTCATTAATGGTATAGGCCATAGGTATCACCTCCTCCGGAAAAAGTTTTTTTTAAACGGTTAACAACCGTCGACATGCTACACTACTTTGCGACTCGCTGTCCACCTCAAAGCCCACCCAACGGCAGAAAATTTCTTGCAATTCACGTTCTATTCCGATAGTCTTCTAAGACATTTTTTGCAGGCTATTCGGGCGGATGCCATGGTCGCACAGGACCTGCCGGGCGGTGTCGCGGGGAACGAAACCAGCTCGGCAAAACGGCATTCTACCAACCAGAGCCGAAAGAGTAAAACCATATCCACCACTGAGGAGGTCATCTGCAATGGATATCCTTGCATTGAACTGCGGCAGCTCGTCCGTCAAATATCAACTCTACGACTGGACGCGAAGGGAAATCGTCGCCAAGGGGATGGTGGAGCGCGTCACCATCGGCGACTCTTTCATCATCCATGAAGTCCCCGGCCGGGAGACCTACCGGGAGGAATACGAGTGCCCCGACCACCAGGTGGCCATTCACCTGATCATCAAAACCCTTACCAGCAAACCGCACGGCGTGGTCAGCGACATGAGCCAGATATCGGCGGTCGGTCATCGGGTCGTGCATGGCGGGGAGAAGTTTACCTGTTCGGTGCTGATCGACGACGCCGTCCTGGATGCGATCAAGGAGGTCCAGCATCTGGCTCCCCTGCACAACCCGCCGAACATCTCGGGAATCGAGGCGGCAAAGGCGGTTCTCCCCGACGTCCCGCACATCGCCATCTTCGACACCGCCTTTCACCAGACCATGCCCAAGCACGCCTACACCTACCCGGTGCCGCTGGAGTGGTATGAGAAGCACGGCGTACGCCGCTACGGCTTCCACGGCACCAGCCACCTCTACGTCTCCAAACGGGCGGCAGTGCTTCTCGACAAAGACCCCAAGGACTGCAACATCATTACCATGCACATCGGCAACGGCGTCTCCCACTCGGCCATCAAAGGAGGCGTCTCGGTCGACACCTCGATGGGCCTCACCCCCCTCGAAGGGGCGGTGATGGGAACCCGCTGCGGCGACATCGATCCAGCCATTCCGATGTTCATCCAGCAGAAGGAAGGGCTCTCGGCCAAGGAAATCGACTCAATCCTCAACAAGAAGTCGGGCGTTCTGGGCATCACCGGACAGTTCACCGATCGTCGCGACGTCATCGAGGGTGCGGAGAACGGCTGCGAAAAATGCGCTCTGGCCCTGGACATCGAGGCCTATCGGCTCAAAAAATACATCGGCTCCTACTGCGCGGCGATCGGCCGGCTCGACGCCGTGGTCTTCACTGCCGGCGTCGGCGAGATGGGTTGGCAAATCCGCGAACGAGCCCTGGATGGTCTCGAACACATGGGCATCAGGCTCGACAGGGAGAAAAACCGCAACACCATGACCCGCAAACGCGAAAGCGTCATCACCACCCCCGACTCTCCGGTCAAGGTCTTCGTCATCCCCACCGACGAGGAACTGGTCTTCACCGAGGATGTCGCCGCCATCCTCGAGGGAACCTATACCGACCACATGAATTTCAGATACAGCTTTTCCAGCAAGGACTTCCAGCGGAAATAATCGATAGCTGAGAACGGAAGACGTAAGACAGAGGACGGGAAAAACAGAAAAGAGAGGGGCCGGTGGATATCCCGCCGGCCCCTCTCTCTTTTTCACAGTTCTCAGTCCTCTGTCTTCCGTCCTCAGGAATTACACGCCCTGCGCCTGCACCGCGGTAATGGCAGCGACGGAGATGATGTCCTCCACCGAGCAGCCGCGGGAGAGGTCGTTGACCGGCTTGGCCAAGCCCTGGATGATGGGGCCGACAGCTTCGGCGCCGGCCAGGCGTTCGACCAGCTTGTAGCCGATGTTGCCGGCATCGAGGTCAGGGAAAATCAGGGTATTGGCCTTGCCGGCGACGGTCGACCCGGGGGCCTTCTTGGCACCAACCTTGGGGAGCAGGGCGGCATCGGCCTGCAGTTCGCCGTCGATCTGCAGATTGGGGTCAAGCCCTTTGGCGATCTCCAGCGCCTTGAGTACCTTGTCGACGTCATCGTGGCTGGCGCTCCCCTTGGTGGAGAAGGAGAGCATCGCCACCCGCGCTTCGACGCCGAGGAAGCTCTTGCAGCTCCGGGCAGTACTGACGGCTATTTCAGCCAGCGCCTGGGCATCGGGGTTAGGGTTGACGGCGCAATCGGCGAAGAGGATGGTGCCGTTTTCGCCGAACTCGGGAGTCCTGGTCACCATCAGGAAGACCGAGGAAACGGTCTTCATCCCGGGTGCGGTGCCGACCACCTGGAAGGCGGCGCGCAGCACGTCGCCGGTGGTGTTGAAGGCCCCGGCCACGGCGCCCCCGGCATCCCCCAGACGCACCATCATCGATCCATAGTAAAGGTTGTCCTCGCCGGTCAGCAGCTTCTTCGCCTCTTCCCGGGAGAGCCCCTTCTTCTTGCGCAGCTCCACCAGCTCGTCGATGTAGGATTCGAGCTTCGGTGAGGTTTTGGGGTCGAGCAGGGTCACCCCGTCGAGGGAAGCGCCCAGTTCCTTAGCTTTGGCCTTCAGGGTCTCGGGATTCCCCAGCAGCACTACCTTCGCCAGTCCGTCCTTGACGATCTGCCCGGCAGCCTGGACCATCCGGTCGTCGTACCCCTCGGGCAGGACGACGGTCTGCAGATTCTTGCGGGCCTTTGCCTTGATCTGATCAACCAAATGCATGTCAGTGTGCCTCCTCCAAACAGAGTTTGAATACGGTTTTCCTTTATACCCGAGCTCTCTTGAGCGGTCAACTCCTTTTGCCGCTCATGTTGCCGCTCACGGCCGGCCGGGCCGCTTCCGGGAAATCATTGCTGGCCCCCCGTCGCTGCCATCATGTATAATGGCAGCGGCTCAAAGATACTGCAACTCTCACACAACGGATTCATGCAACTCGACCGCCATCAAAACGCCCTGCTGCCGGGTTTTATCACCGTCTCCCTGCTGCTGCACCTGCTGCTGATCTATCTGCTGCCGGAGCGGAGCCTCTTTCCGCCCCCGCCGGCCAAGGAGCCGGTGGTCGTCGAATTACTTCCGACGGTACCGCCCAAACCCGGGGCGAGAGAACTCGATTTGCCGCCGGCGACAGCAGAGACGCCCCGCACCAGGCCGGCCAAACGCCTGGGGGCTGTCGATCGTCAGGTAGAACGGGAGTCCGCGCCGAAGGGCGATTCCCCTGAGGACAGCATGCCGCGCACGGCCCGCCCGGCGACCAGGCCCGCGCCACCAGCTGCCCGGACCGAGACGGCACCCCAGGCGCCGGCGGCTGCTGTAAAACGGCCTGCGGGTGAGGGCCCGGCCGCAACAGAAGCCCCCCCCTCACCCGAGCAACGCCCAGACGTCAGCATGAAGACCCTGATGACCTCGGCAGAGCGGGCCGCTGAAAACGTCGCCGCCCAGCAGGTGGCCGAAATGCGGCGAAAATACCGGGAGGATGTGGAACAGGGGGATGCCGTCTGGCTCGACACCGAGAAAGACCTGCTCATCTCCTTCTTCAAACGCTTCCGTGACAACATCTACGGCGTCTGGAACTACCCGCGCCAGGCCGCCGAGCGGGGAGAAGAAGGGACCTGCCTGCTGAAGATCACCATCAACCGGGACGGAACGGTGAAGGATGTTCGGCTGATGGAACCCTCCGGCCACCGGGATCTCGACGAGGAAGCGATGGCGGCGGTCCGCAAGGGAGCGCCTTACGGCAAGCTCCCTGCCGCCTACAAGGAGGAGGTTCTTAACATCTTCGCTTTCTTCCAGTACAACCTCACGCGCCGGATAATCTATTGACCAAAAACGAAGGGCCCCGATCGGGGCCCTTCGTTTTTCACCCTTCCCATTTCAACCGCGGGTTGCGCGCCGCCGCCGTCTCGTCGAACCGGCGGGTGCGGGTCTTGAGCGGCGCCTGGTGCAGCAGGTCCGGGTTCTCCTGCGCCTCCCGGGCGATCGCCAGCATGGCGTCGCAGAACTCATCGAGCACCTCCACGCATTCGGTCTCGGTCGGCTCGATCATGATCGCACCCTTGACCACCAGCGGAAAATAGATGGTCGGCGGGTGATAACCGTAATCGATGAGGCGTTTGGCGACATCGAGGGTGTGGCAGTCGCCGCCGAGGTCGCGGTCGGAGAAGACCACCTCGTGCATCGAGCGGCGCCGGTGCGGCAGATGGTAGACTCCCTCCAGACGGGCGCGGATGTAGTTGGCATTGAGCACCGCCATCTCGGTGGCATGGCGCAGCCCTCGAGGTCCCATCGAGCGGATATAAGCCCAGGCGCGCACCAGGATGCCGAAGTTTCCGTAAAAGGCCTTGACGCGGCCGACGGAATGCGGCCGGTCGTAGTCGAGTCTGAATACGTCGCCTTCCCTGACCACCAGCGGCACCGGCAGGAAGGGGGCCAGTTCCTCGGTCACCCCGACCGGACCGGCGCCGGGACCGCCGCCGCCGTGCGGGGTTGCAAAGGTCTTGTGCAGGTTGAAGTGCATGACGTCGATCCCCATGTCGCCGGGACGGGCGATGCCGAGCAGGGCGTTGAGGTTGGCGCCGTCGCAGTAGACCAGTCCGCCCCGGGCGTGAACAACGTCGCAGATCTCCTTGATCTCCGACTCGAAGAGCCCCAGGGTGTTCGGGTTGGTGATCATCAGCGCCGCCACCTCCTCGTCCATCACCGCCGCGACGGCCGTCGCCGAGAGGATGCCGTCGGAAGCGACCGGCACCACGTCGTAGCCGCAGAGGGCGGCAGTGGCCGGGTTGGTGCCGTGCGCGGTATCGGGGATGATGACTTTCCTGCGGGAATCGCCGCGCGCTTCGAGGCAGGCGCGGATGACCAGCATCCCGGTCAGCTCGCCATGGGCTCCGGCAGCCGGTTGCAGGGTGACGGCGGCGAAGCCGGAGATCTCCGCCAGGGCCAGCTGCAGATGGTACATGAGAGCGAGCGCCCCCTGCGCCAGGTGCTCGGGCGCGTAGGGATGGGCGCCGGCCAGCCCCTGCAGGCGCGCCGCCACTTCGTTGACCTTGGGGTTGTACTTCATGGTACAGCTCCCCAGGGGGTAGAGTCCCGAATCCACCCCGTAGTTCCAGGTGGAAAGCCGGGTGAAGTGACGCACCACGTCGACCTCGGAGAGCTCCGGGAAGCCAGGGACCTCCTCACGGGCCAACTCCGCCGGCAGAGGGGCCTCGGGGACGTCGAGCGCCGGCAGGCTGTACCCCTTGCGACCGGGATCGGAGTGTTCGAAGATCAGCTTTTCGTTGAGGATCAGTCCGGTCGTGCCCAGGCTCTTCATCGCGCACCTCCCGCCAGGGCCGCAACCAGCGTATCGATCTCCTCCCGGCTGTTCTGTTCGGTGACGCAGACGAGGAAGCGTCCCGGCATCCCGCCGTACCAGCGATCCAGGGCAATGCCGCCGAGGATGCCGGCGGCTTCCAGGCGGCCCTGAACGACGTCGGCCCCTTCCTGCGCCTCGACAACGAATTCGTTGAACGTCGGTCCGGCAAAGGGGAGAGAAAAACCCGGCAGCGCCGCGATCTTCTGCCTGGCATACTCGGCCTTGGCCAGGTTCTGCCTCGCTACCTCGCGAATCCCCTGCTTGCCGAGGAGCGAGAGGTAGATGGTCGCCATCAGCGCGCAGAGCCCCTCGTTGGAGCAGATATTGGAGGTCGCCTTCTCCCGGCGGATGTGCTGCTCGCGG
>DATBML010000384.1:0-3859 GCA_036554885.1 Desulfuromonadales bacterium | reverse complement strand
ACAGCGCCGCGGCGTCGCCGGTGACGAGGATGCCGTCGCCGACCAGCTCGGGAATCATGTCGTAGCCCCCCTCGGGAATCAGGTGGGCCGAATACTCCTGGAGCCGGCCGCCGCGAACCAGTTTGGCCACCTGGGGCTGCTCGAGAAACTCATTGAGCAGGTCGTAGGGGGTCTTGCCGCTGGTGCGCAGGCTGGCCAGGTGGAAGACCAGGCCGATGGAAAGGGAGTCGTAGTTGGTATAGAGGAAACCGCCCCCTCGCACGCCGCCGGTGCAGCCGACGAACTCGCCGGCGTAACCCTGGTCGCGGACCAGCCCGAAGCGGTCGTCGATCATCTCCCGCGGCATGTCGATCAGCGCCTTGACGCCGACCGCCATCTGCGCCGGGTCGAAAGTCGGCCGGCGCAGCCCCGCCTTGAGAGCGGTGAAGGAGAGGACGCCGTCGGCGGCGACCACCACCGGGGCGGTCACCTCTCCCCGGTCGAGGATGCTGACGCCGGCGACCCGGCCTCCCCGGGTCACCACATCCTCCACCGTAGCGCTGGTGATGAGGGTGGCGCCCGCCTTGACCGCCTCCTCGGCGAGCCAGCGGTCGAAGCGCGGCCGGAAGACGGTGTAGCCGTTGTAGGGGGTCCGGTCGAAGTTCCCCGCTTCAATCAGGGTGCTGAAGCTGGAGTCGCCGGTCATGAAGGTGACGGCCTTTTTGACGATGTGCCGCTCCAGCGGCGCCCGGTCCCAGAAGTCGGGGAAGATCTCTTCCAGGGCAGGAAGCCGGTGCAGAACCCCGCCGAACATGTTCTTCTCGCCGGGGAAGCTGCCGCGCTCGACCAAGGCCACGTCCAGCCCGGCCCGCGCCATGGTCAGGGCTGCCGATGAGCCGGCCGGTCCGGCGCCGACGACGATTGCCTGATAGGACTTGCTCATGGCGCACCTCCGATGGCCGACTTTGCCCGTACCAGCAGGTGCGGCAGCACTTCCTTCAGGTCGGCGACGAACCCCTCGTCGGCGTTGGGAAAGATGGGAGCCTTGGCATCGTGGTTGACCGCCACGATCCGTCGGGAGTCCTTGATCCCCCCCACATGGTGCATGGATCCTGAGATGCCGAGGGCCAGGTAAAAACGCGGGGTGACGGTACGGCCGGTCTGCCCGATCATCCGCTCGAAGCCGGTCCAGCCCAGATCGTACACCGGCCGGGTGACGCCGAAGGAGACGTTCAGCAGTCGGCAGAGTTCCTTGAGCTGGTCAAAGGTCGTCGCATCGCACCCCTTGCCGGCGCTGAAGATGACTTCTGCCTCGGTGAGATCGACGGTCTGGGGATCGGGCGGAATGCGGCCGATCACCCGCGCCGCCGAATCGGCCGGCTTGGCGGCGGGACGCCAGGTGGCTACCGCCGGCGTGCTGGGGCGGACGGTCGGCATGAGCACCTGGCTCAGACACCGGGTCGGAACGGTGACGACGAGGGGCCGGGAACCATCCCACACCTTCGTCTCCGCCACCCGCCCGCCCAGAGCCTGCCGGGCAATCCGCAGGCCGTCGGCGCCGCGCCTGGCGGTGACCACCTCGGTGAGGATAGCGGCATTTAGGGCCGCGGCAATCACCGGTGCCAGGGTGGCGCCGAGATCGTTATGGGCGAGCACGAAGACAGACGCTCCGTCCGCCGCCGCCAGGTCGGCCAGGGTCTGGCCGAGAAGCGCCGGGGTGTCCAGAAGGTTGCCGCCATTCACCCGGGTGATCGCCGGAACCCCGTAAGTGCCGAACACGGTCATCGGTTCGCCGTCGCAAACGACCGGAGTGACGGCTTCCCAGGGGGAGTCGAGGATGCCGGCCAGGCGCGAGCCGTAGGAGAGCAGCCCCCGTCCGGTCTCATCGAGCTCGCCGTCGGGCAGATCGACAAAAACGAAGATCTTGCCGGCCATCAGATTTCCCTCCCGATCTGGTGCCCTTCCCAGATGGCCATGTCGACCTTGCGCGGGGCGACGCTGTCGCCGATCCGGTAGAGCTCCTTCACCTTCCCCTTCAGGCTCATGTAGAGGGCATCCTCCACGCGCTGCCCCATGGCCAGCACGATGGTATCGAACGGACCCCACTCGTTCCAGACGTTGGAGTAGACATTGAACCCTTTGACGGTCTTGGCGCCGGCTTCGCCGGCAACTTCCATCACCGCGATGTCGGGGGTAAAGGTCGCTCCCTTCTGCAGGAGCCGCTGCCGGGTCAGGTAGAGGTCCTGAGTCGGTCCCAGTTCGGCGCCGATGAAGAGGCTGGAGGTGATGATGTGCACCGTCTTCCCCAGGTTGGCCAGATACTCGGCCGTGGCGGTGGCCCGGTGGTGGCCGTCGTAGTCGATCAGGCAGACCTTCTCCCCCAACTGCGCCTCGCCGTTCAGCACCTGCCAGACATTCCAGACCGCCGGGCCGTCGGCCCCACCGACAGGATGCTCCTTGGGGACGCTGCCGGTGGCGATGATCACCACGTCCGGCTTTTCCGCCAGCACCTGTTCGGTGGTCACTTCGACACCCAGCTTGACGTTAGCGCCGGTCTTTTCCACCTGCCCCTTCTCGTTGCGGATGATGACGCCGAATTCGTCGCGCCCCGCCCCTTTCATGGCGGTCAGCACCTGGCCGCCGAGAGTTTCATTGCGGTCGTAGAGGGTCACGTCGTGACCCCGACGGCCGGCCATCTTCGCCGCCCACATTCCTCCCGGGCCGCCGCCGACGATGGTCACTTTCTTCTTTACCGCCGCCTTTTCCAGGGTCCCTTCGCCCCACTCCTTCTCCCGCCCGATGGCCGGATTCTGAATACAGCCGAGGGACTTGTTCATGCCGATGCGGCCGATGCACCCCTGGTTGTCGGCCACACAGTAGCGGATGTCCTCCAGCCGCCCCTCGAAGGCCTTCTTCGGCATGAAGGGGTCGCAGATCAGCCCGCGGCACATGCCGATCATGTCGGCCTGGCCGGCGGCGAGCACCTTCTCGGCCATGACCGGATCGTTGATCCGGCCGGTGCAGAAGACCGGCAGCTTGATCTTCTCACGGATGCCGGCCGCCAGCGGGATGGTGTAGCCCAGCGGGGTGTGCATGGAGCCTTCGACCAGGTAGAGGTTGTAGAAGGTGGCGATGGAGAGATCCATGAAGTCGATGAGGCCGCTCGCCTCGAATCGGGCGCAGATCTCCTGGACCTGGCCCAGATCGAGGCCGCCCGGGATCATCTCGTCGGCGCACATGCGGATGCCGACCGTGAAGTCTTTGCCCACCGCCTTGCGGACGGCGGAGATAAACTTCAGGGGCGCCCGCATCCGGTTTTCCAGGCTGCCGCCGTACTCGTCGCTGCGGAAGTTGGTCAGCGGAGAGAGAAACTGGCGGGCGAGGCTGGAGTGGCCGAACTGCAGCTCGATGCCGTCGAAGCCCCCTTCCCGCACGTGAATGGCGCTCTTGGCGAAGTAGCGGGCCACTTCTTCGATGTCCTCGGGTTCCATCTCTTTCGGCGTTTCGCGAAAGAGGACGTCAGGCATCGGCGAGGGGGCCCAGACCGGCAACCGCGAGTTGCTGCCGTCGCACTGCTGGCCGTTGTGGTTGAGCTGGGCAAAGATTTTGGAATCGAACTGATGGACGTAATCGGTGATCTTCTTGAAGCCGGGAATCACCTCGGCATGATAGACGTCGATCAGCTTGTCGTAAGCCATGTCCGTGGGGTGCACGCTCATCTCTTCGGTGATGATGAGGCCGGCCCCCCCCTTGGCCCGCTCACCCCAGTAGTACATCTGGCGTTCGCTGGGAAGATTGCCCACCGCCAGATTGGTCAGGTGCGGCTGGAAGGAAATGCGGTTCTTCACCTCGACCGTGCCGATCTTGAGGGGCGAGAACA
>DATBML010000359.1:0-9251 GCA_036554885.1 Desulfuromonadales bacterium | reverse complement strand
CGCGAGTCGTTTTCAAGTGGCGATGCGAAGATAAAAAGGCTGTTGCTTCCGCGGCTTGCCGGGACGGCAGTCCCTCCGCCCAGGAATTAAACAAACCGGTAATTCGGACATATCCGTGCCGTGCCAACAGGGGAATGTTTTTAAGCAGGCGAAAACCTGAATTCATGTGCTTGTTGATGGCAGGGCTGCGCCAATGCTGGTCCGGGTGGGCGGCGTCGACCAGTACCATCCCCAGGACCTCGTCCTGAAACCGGTGGGCAAACACGCGCATGAACAGCCCTCCCATGGAATGGCCGACCAGCACATATGGACCATCGATGCCGGCGGCTTTAAGCAGGCGATGCAACCGTCGAGCGACATTTTGGGCTGTTACCGGGGCCTTGCCCGGCTCGCTCCACCCCAGGCCGGCCCGATCATAGCCAACCACCTGGGCGAATTTGGCCACTTCGGGCTGGATCCATCCCCAGGCCGCAGACATTCCCCCCAGTCCTGTTTCAAGAAGGACCACAGGATGTCCTCTACCCATAGAGTGCAGGTGCAGCCGGGAACCCTCGATCGGGAGAAGCCTTCCGGGAGGCGGATAGCTGCGTTTATCCAGGGCGGTCGCAACGGTTTGATAGGCGTACCCGATACCAGTCAGGCAGGGGATGAAGCCCGTAAGCAGGCGGGCCGGCCTTATGCCGAAGGAAAGAAGCGGGTGGTCAGCAAGAGCGAAACCCCGACCGGCGTCTGATGATCGCGGTGGGGGGGCCGAAGCTTGCTTCATGTTCAGCCTCCCTGGAAGGGGCTTAAACAATGATCATATCGGATTAAAAAACCTTACTCCTTCCTTTCCCCATGTCAAGCATGGGAATCAGGCAACTCTCGCCGATCCGCCTGATTCACCAGATTTTTCCCGGCGCTGCGGGCCTGGCGGAGCATCCTCTCCGGCAGCTCCAGGTGTTCCCTCATGGCGGCCAGGTCCTCAAGGAAGCACCGCCCAAGGTTTGGGCCGGGCTGCTGGGTGCAACGGCGGCAGTTGGTGCAGAACTCGATGTGCGAGTCGAGCAGATAGATCTTGTCGGTGGCGGCCCCGGCCGCCGTTGCGGATGCCAGCACCGCCGAGACCGTCTGGTCGATGCTGCCGCCTTTGCGGTAGCTGCCGACGATGCCGAGAACCATTCGACTCATCATTTTTCTCCTATTGGGCGTTTCACGATCAGGGGAGGAACTGAAGGATCAGGTTTACATTCTACAATTTGAAATTGGGAGATGCGATTCCCTGGTCGTTCCCTGAAAAGGCAGAAATATGGGCAGTGTCCCGGTTTTCCCTCATAAATTCAAAAAACTCCCCGGGTGGTACAATAGGGTAGGTTCAATGCCGTTCACCGGGAAAATCCCGGTGCCTGAGCTAACGCGGAAAGTATTTCATATCAACAGCTTGAAGGTATCGCATGACCGAAAAGGCCCGTATCGTTGCCGCCCTCGGCGAGCGCCGCCTGCTTCTGCCGTCGCTGCTGAATGAAGCGCTTACGGCGAATGACCGGGCAAAATATCGCATGACCCTGCTGCAGACGGCCAAGGCCCATGCCAATGCTCCGGACGAAGCATTCTCAGATCTGCACACTGAGCGCCTCGCCTGCGGCGTCACGGACGCAAAATTCGATGAGGTCGTGGCTGGAACTTCCCGGCGCGAGGCCGACACCTATGCGTTGCCCCATGCCGGCGAACTCTGCCAAACGCTGCGAGGTGACCTGCTGGCGATGCTCGCCCCCTTTGAATTCCTGCAGAAGCCGGGGGCCACTGCCTTTCAGGAGCGGCTGCAACAGCTCTCGGAAATCCCTTGGTGCGCCGAAGACGGCACGGTCACCGGAAGAGCCATCGCCGCCCTGACCTCGGGAGACCCCGCCCTCGGCGACAGCCTGCATCTTCTCATCATGGAGATGCACAAGGGTCTGAACCGTCTGCAGTCCGAGATCTCCACAGAGAACGTCGACGGTGCCCAGGCCTACGGCCTGCAAGGTGACGATCGTGCTCTCGTCGCCGCCTTCATGAAGGGAGTCAACCGGACCGGGGTGCTCAAGTTCGACCATCCCGGCCTCGGCACCACCGCCACCAGAATCTGCGGTAAGCTGGTCATCCAGAACGATATCGGCACCACCGACGCGCATGTGCTGGTGGTGCATGTCGAGGCAAAGCGGCTCACCGTGACCTGTACCGACAATCATCTGCCCCGCCTCCTTTTTTTCCAGGGGATGCTCTCCGACCGGGGCTTTGCTTGGGGAGATGTCCACTCCCGCACCGACCAGGCATTCGCGAGCGGGGTTTACCATCTCTGCGTCGGAGCATACACGGCACCGGACATGAAAGAGCTCAAGGCCTGCCTGACGCACCTCGGCTCACGCCTGGTCTTCCTGATTGACTGGAATCGGGCCCGCAAGCGGTTGCAACGACTGGTGCCCAAGGCAGATGCCTTGTCTCTCCTGTCCTGGGCGGCGGAAAATGACGTCGGCCACATGGCCTTTCTCAAGGCCGGGGGCGAACGGATGATCTTCGATGCCCTGCAGTTCGTGGCCGGGGGAACCCTGACCTACGGCGTCACCCTGGCCGAACTGCTCGGCCGGGAAGCGGCCGATTCCTACCTGCGCTTCATCCTCAAGACCTGCGCCCAGGGCCTGCTCCAGAAGCGGCCGCTGGCGCTGATTCGCGACGAGGCGCGGGTAGAGCTGTACAAGCATTACCACAGCGCCCAGCAAAATCTCCTCGACCTCGCCAGCAACCATGCGGCGCTGGCGGTCGAGATCGCTACCAGCATCCGCGACGGGCTCCTCTCCGTCTCCCCTTCCGAAACCGTGGCCGGCTTTGAGCGGATCGGCCAACGCGCCAAGGAGTGGGAGCGCCAGGCCGACGAACTCGTCATCCGCAGCCGGGAACTGGCCATGCAGTCGGAACAGGCCGATGCCATCCGGCAGTTGCTCGAGGCCGCCGACGACATCACGGACGAGCTCGAGGAGGCGGCCTTCCATCTCTCCCTCCTGCGGCAGGAGAGCCTGGCTGAGGAGATCCGACTGCCGCTGGCCACCTTGTCGCGGCTGCTCGTCGAGGGGACGCAGGAATACCTGAAGGCCATCGAAAACGTCCGGGGCATCCACCGTAGCGGTTCGCCGGACGACATGCGCGATTTCCTTGGGTCGATTCACCGCATCATGGCCATCGAGCAGCAGAGCGATACCACCGAGCGGGCGGTGCGCAAGGCGCTGGTCGACTCCGCGGAAGATTACCGGCAGGCCTTTGTCATCGCCGAAAGCGCCAAAAAACTCGAATCGGCCGCCGATGCCCTGATGCATTCCGGCATGCTGCTGCGCGATCAGGTTCTCGGCCGGGTCATGGAAAGTCGATGAAACGCGAGGGTGTTTTCAGGATCGCCCCCCGTAGCGCGGGGACCTTCAGGGCGGATGCGGATGCCATGGGGTTCAAGGCCTATGGGCTGGCACGCATGGCGCGTCTGGGGCTCCCCGTACCGCCGGCCTTCGTCCTGGGAACCAGCCACTGCCGCCGCTGCTACCAGGCACCGGAACGCTTTCGCAACAACCTGGCCGACCTGCTGTTAGAGCAGACGCGGTGGCTGCAGTCAGTCACGGAGCTGGAGTTTGGCGATCCCCGGAAGCCGCTGCTGGTTTCCGTCCGCTCCGGAGCTCCGGTGTCGATGCCCGGCATGATGGATACGCTGCTCAACATCGGCCTCTGCGACACGACGGCCCAAGGATTGTTGCGAATGACCGGCAACCCCCGGCTGGTCTGGGATTCGTACCGCCGGCTCATCGGGAATTTCGCCGAAGTGGCCTGCGGCGCCGGACGGCAACCGTTCGCCGAGGCGCTCGCTGCGGTGCTCAACCGGGAGCAGGTAGAGCGTCCCCAGGACCTTGACTACCTGAGTCTGACCGAGCTGACCCGGACTTACCTCCAGCTTTTCCAGAAACTGACGGGAAAGCCATTCCCTCAGAATCCCCGGGAGCAGCTTGCGCTTGCCGTGCAGGCGGTAATCGCCTCATGGAACGCGCCCCGCGCCATCGAATACCGCCGACTCTACGGACTACCCGATGAACTCTGCACTGCCGTCACCATCCAGCAGATGGTGTTCGGCAATGCGGGAGGAACCTCGGGGGCGGGTGTGGGGTTCACGCGGGACCCGGATACCGGCGAGAAGAGGCTCCAACTCGATTTTCTCTTCAACAGTCAGGGGGAAGACGTCGTCTCCGGACGCTCCAGCGGTTCCGACGCCGTGCGACTCTTTCAGGCCCTTCCGGACACCGAGCAGGCCCTTCTCGATATCGGCGCCACCCTTGAGCAGGCGTACGGTGACGCCCAGGAGTTCGAATTTACCATTCAGGACGGGGTTCTCTATCTGCTGCAGACGCGAACGGCCAAGAGGACGCCGTGGGCGGCGTTGAGGATGGCGGTGGAGCAGGTCGGCGAAGGGCTCATCGGCCATGGCGAAGCGCTGGCTCGCCTGGACGGCCTCGCCCTCGACGACATCCGGCGCCAGCGGCTCTCCAGCGCGGAGAAAGAACCGCTGTGCCAGGGACAGCCGGCGGGGGCCGGCGTGGCCATCGGCCCGCTCGCCCTCGACATCGAGGCCGCCCGCAGGTTTGCCTCTGAGGGGCGCCCGGCGGTGCTGACCCGCCTTGAAATGAGCACCGCCGACGTTGCCGGAATCGCCCTCGCCGCCGGCGTGCTGACGGCCAAGGGAAACCGCACATCCCACGCGGCCGTGGTGGCTCGGCAACTCGGCAAGCCATGCGTGGTGGGCTGCGGCACCCTGGGGATCGAGCCGGAGCGGCGACTCGTCGCCTTCGGCGCGCAGACCATGGCCGAAGGGGAGCTGCTCACCATTGATGCCAATACGGGGCGGGTTTTTGCCGGCGAAGCGCAGCTCGTAGTCGATTACCCGACCGCATGGCTTGAGGAAATCCGGAAATGGCGGCAATCCGGACGATAAGCGGAGCCGCCCACAAACCCCTAAGGGACGCTAATCACCTGAGAGTCATCAGGGCTTCGCCGATCCGTTGCCCCTGCGACTCGGTGATCATGCTCCCCAACAATGATTTGAAGCGCTGATCTTCGACTCCGGAAAAAAGGTATTGCCAACGGTAGGCTTGGAGCACACCGGACTCGATCTGCCTGATTTCATCGTCACTGAAGTCCCGAACACCAATATCAAAAAAATATCCGATATCCGCCGCCGCCTGTTTCTGCAATATGCCGTCGACAGCCCCAACGAGCTCGATCAGGTCATCAATGGCGCGATCTCGCTGCTCGCCTCCCTGCCCCGGATCACATCCTTGTCGATATCCCAGCGAACCCTCTTGGAAACCTCTATGCATTGCGCATAACGTGCCGTATCGATTTTGCAGGTTGATAGGGGCTGTATGGCTATTGGCTCCTTTTCATCCCAAACATCCGGGCTTGGCAGACAAAGATCTGGGCGTAGAATGACCCTTTTCCGATGCGCTGAATTTCATCGGGATTTCAGAATTGGGGCGGCTGATTGTATCGTCTTAATTGGCTGTTGCTCCCATCACAATGTCGGCCCTGGTTGATCCGATGATATCCAGCAATTCTTGTTGTTCAGGACCAGGGACCTGATGCTTCGCCAGGACTTCTTTGAAGATGACGACCATCCTGTTCCACTCTTGCTCCGTTATGTTCAAGTGAGCGTGGGAGGCTTTCATGCTTCGCCCGTTGTACTGGCATGGGCCGCCGGTGGCCTGGCAAACCATTGCTGTAACCTGATACTTGAGATACGGCGCCGGGACCCGTTTCCTGGCCTCGTTAATCGCCGGGTTTTGGTTCAGAAATGGGTCGGGAACCATGGCGGCGATGAAATCGTCGACCACGACCGAAATCGCGACCAGACCACCCAAACGGTCGAACAGGGTCTTTACATTTTTATCTGCCTCGCTCTGGGCTGCCGCAACATGGGCACCAGAAAGCAGAAAACAGACAAGCACAAGAGTTGCCCAGAATTTTCCCTGTGTGTGAACATGTTTATCCTCCATTTTTTTGAGAGGTGCGACAGTCTCTACAGTCGTTTCGACCTCTGTTTCACTTTATCCCCATTTCATGCCCGTGCAAGTCCATACCTGACCGGGCGTCGGCGCGGGGGCTGCCGTGAGCCCGCCCGCAACTTCGAACGAAAATTTCACCCGCTGCCAACAATTCCCGAACAAAACCAGGGCAGAGTTGCGAACAACAATGACAACCTACAAAAAAGGAGTATTCCCATGATGACCGAAATCACTACCTGCCGCGGACCGGGAGGTCGCCTGCCGCTGGCCGACGTCTGCCCTTTCCACAGCGATGCCGATGGCCACTGCCGGGCCGCTTTCTCCGGTCTGGTCGTCGACCGCCATTTCCGGAACCTGCGCTGCAGCACCGAGGACCACGACGGCTGCCCCCTCTTTCTTGCCCGCGCCCTGCGCAGCAGCCGCCCCCAGAGCCGCCGCGAGCCCTGGCCGATCTGGCAGAAGTAGTCCTGTCCGTCTCATTTTTTTCGACACCATTCCCACTGCAAAAACCTCCCCACCCCCAAGGCGGGCACCATCCGGGCGCCGGCCATTTTTTTGTCCCGACCACCCAGGAAGCCGGCGATCCTTGGCCGGCGCCTTTCGAACAGAGGTTTCACCGGATTCTAACGACCGTTTAACGCTCCCGCGCGAGACTCTTCAAACAGGAATAGTCCCTTGACTCCTGTCGAAGATCATCCGCCTTGCGAGGATTCCGTCATGCCGAGCAGCATCGCCTCTACCCACCCCTTCGCCATCGCCGAGAACCTGAGACTGCCCCTGCCGCGGCCGGCCCTGCATCTGACCGAGAGGATTGCCGGTCGGCTGCTCGCCCTCGATCGCTGTCGGACGATTTACGATGGCATCCCGGCAGACTTGGCCGGCCCCGATTTCCTTGTGAGCCTGGTGCAGCAGCTCGGCGTCTCTCTCGAAGCCGACGCAGGAGAGATGCGGCGCATCCCCGCCGCCGGGGCGACCATCGTCGTCGCCAACCACCCCTTCGGCGCCCTGGAGGGAATCCTGCTCGCCGAGATGCTGCTGCGCATCCGTCCCGACGTCAAGATCCTGGCCAATCACCTGCTCGGCCGCTTCCCGCAGTTGCGCGACCTGCTCATCATGGTCGACCCTTTCGGCGGCACCGGCGCGGTCCGCCGCAACCTGCGGCCGGTGCGCGAAGCGATCCGCTGGCTGCAGGGCGGCGGCCTGCTGGTGGTCTTTCCGGCCGGCGAGGTATCGCATCTGCGCCTGTCGGCACGGGCGATCGCCGATCCGCCCTGGAACGACAACCTGGCCGGCCTGGTCCGCCACTCAGGCGCAGCGGTGCTGCCGGTCTTTTTCCCCGGCGCCAACAGTCCCCTCTTCCAACTGGCAGGCCTGCTCCACCCCCGGCTGCGCACTGCCCTGCTGCCCCGCGAATTTCTCAACAAACGCCAGAGACGGATTCCGGTGCGCATCGGCAGCCTCATCGCCAACCGCAAGTTGGCCGCAATGGGCGAAGATGCCGGGCTGGTCGCCTACCTGCGCCTGCGCACCTACCTGCTCGCCGGCCGCTCCCGCTCCCCGGGGGACAAAGTCACGACGGCGCCGGATACCGGCCGACTCGAACCCCTGACCGCGGCCCAGCCGCCTGAACGGCTCCTTGCCGAAGTCGAAAGTCTTCCGGCCGCACAGGTGCTGGCCGAGAGTGGTCCCCTGGTCGCGCTGGAGGCCGATGCCCGGCAGATTCCCTACCTGCTGCTGGAAATCGGCCGCCTGCGGGAGCTGACCTTCCGCCAGGTCGGCGAGGGGACGGGACGGGAGATCGACCTCGACCACTTCGACGCCCACTACACACACCTCTTCCTCTGGAACCGTGAGAAGCGGGAGGTCGTCGGCGCCTACCGCCTCGGCCGCACCGACGAGATCCGCGTTCGCTTCGGCGTCGCCGGCCTCTACAGTCACACCCTCTTCGCCTACAGCGAGGAGCTCCTCGACCGGCTCGGACCGGCGCTCGAACTGGGGCGTTCCTTTGTCCGTCCCGAATATCAGCGGCAGTTTTCCCCGCTCTTGCTGCTCTGGAAGGGAATCGGCGCCTTCGTCCGCCGCCACCCCCGCTACCGGATGCTGTTCGGGCCGGTCAGCATCAGCCGCGACTACAGCCGGCTGTCACGCCGGCTCATGGCCGACGCCCTGCAGGAGCGCTGCGAGATTCCCGAACTCGCCCGCCTGGTGCGGGCCCGCAACCCTTTGCGCCGGCGAAGGCTTGGAGTAAAAGGCTGCGACCCGACGCTCGCCAGTGCCCTCTGCCGCGACTTCGACGAAGTCGCGGAGGTGGTCGCCGACCTCGATCCCGGCCCCGGCGGCATTCCCGTCCTGCTGCGCCATTACCTCAACCTCGGCGGACAGATGCTCGCCTTCAACGTCGACCGGCAGTTCAGCGATGTGCTCGACGGCCTCGTCGTCGTCGACCTCGCCCGGACCGAGCGCAAGGCCCTGGAGCGCTACCTGGGCCGGGACGGCGCCGCCGACTTCCTCCGCCATCACGCCGACGCTCCCCCAGGCGCCTTCGACGCCTGCGCCTGAACCCATTCCGCGCACCGCATATGCCATGGGCCGGTTCCCCGAGGGTGGAGCCGGCCATTTTTTAGCGCCGCCGGTAAAAGCAAAATCACGCCTGCGGCTCCAGAGCCATCTCCTCTCCTCCTTGCGCCGGCTCGGATATCCAGCAAGATGCCGATTTCGGGGAATTGCGGGTGCTATAATTGATCAGAAATCGAACCCGAGCAAAAAAGGAGAGCTTCCCGTGATCACCTTACGCAAGTCCGCCGAGCGCGGACAGCACCAGGAAGACTGGCTGAGCAGTTATCACACCTTCTCTTTTCACACCTATAACGATCCCCGGCACATGGGGTTCAGAAATCTTCGGGTCATCAACGAGGACCGCGTGAGCGGCGGCCGGGGATTCGGCATGCATCCGCACCAGGACATGGAAATCATCTCCCTGGTGCTCGAGGGAAAACTGGAGCACCGGGACAACCTCGGCAACCGGGAAATCATCGGCCCCTACGAACTGCAGAGGATCACCGCCGGGACCGGGATTTTGCACAGCGAAACCAACCCCGCCGCCGAGGATGTGCATTTTCTGCAGAGCTGGATCCTTCCGGAACGGCAGGGGCTCGAAGCAGGCTACGAAATCAGGAAGTTCCCCCTGCGACCCCAAAACCAGCT
>DATBML010000349.1:0-5963 GCA_036554885.1 Desulfuromonadales bacterium | reverse complement strand
CACCTTTCAACGACGAAACTCTTGCCCCGGTGGCCGGGGTCATCATATCCGGCCCGTTCTCTCCCCTTTCATCAGCCGAGATCGAAGCCCTGGCAGGCTATGTGGAAAGGGGCGGTATTCTGGTGATCATGCTCCACATCGCTTCGCCGGCCGCTCCATTGATCGAGCGGCTTGGCGGCGCGGTGGCCAATGGCGTGGTCCGCGAAGCCGAGCAGGTTCTGGACGACAACCCGCTGAATTTCCGGGTCACACGGTTCACTCCCCACCCCCTGCTGGCCGGAATCGACTCCTTTTCCCTCTATGGCGGCTGGCCCCTTCTGGCACGAAGCCCGGGCACCGAACTGATCGCCGTCACCTCCAGCGGTGCCTGGGTCGACCTCGACCGGAACCAGCAATTATCAGCCGCCGATCCCGTGCAGAGCTTCGGCCTCGTCCTAACCGGCAGGTCCGGCAGAGGTGCCTTCGCCGTGTTCGCCGATGACGCCGTCTTCCAGAACAGGTTCCTGACCGGGGGAAATGAGCGCCTGGCGCAGAATCTGGCCAAGTGGTTCCAGCATAAGCCGGACTGACGTTCCAACCCGTAACCGCAAAGGGACCGGGCCGCTTTTCCCAAAGCCGGTCCGGTCCCTTAACGAAATCTGACGGAAATGGCGGGGTCCTCCTTGTCACACCGCTTTCTGCCTCTTCGTCGAAACCACCAGAGCCTCCAGCAATTCCCGAATCTTCTCCCTGGTCTTCACATCGGTCAACCGGCCGCTCGGGTCGACCTTGTCCTGCACAAAGGGGACCAGGACCTCCGGTCCATTCAGAGGATACATGTTCAGAAAGACACAGCATTGACGCAGATGGTACTGGGCTCTGGCCGTCCCGAGCATGCCGACGGAGGCTCCCATGATGGCGAGGGGTTTGCCATCGAGCGCATTGTCGCCATAAGGGCGTGAGGCGTTGTCGAGTGCATTCTTCAACACCCCGGGAATCGAGTAGTTGTATTCGGGAGTGGCGATCAGCAAGGCATCGGCTGCCCGGATTGCTGCCTTGAATTCCTTCACTTTGTCAGTTGGCCGGTCCTCCAGATCCTGGCTGAAGAGCGGAATCCCCTCGAGATCGAAAATCTTCAGGTCTGCTTCCGCCGGAACCATCTCCAGTGCAGCCCGCAGGATGGCTTTGTTATAGGAGTCCTTTCGCAAACTGCCGGCAAAGCCGAGAATGGATATTCTGGAAGTCATTTTTTCCTCCTCAAATTGTCTAGATTACTCTTCTGTTGCCCGGCCCCCTGGGAAGAACGTATGCATAGCTGCGGCGGACCGGATGAATTCAGCTTACTGCATGGCTTGAAAGGCGCAAGTTCAGGACTCGTTGGAACGAACAGGTCCGATCCCCAAAAAACAAAAGGGCCTCTCCCCTGACAGCTGTATTGTCAAGGGAGAGGCCCTTTTTTGCCGGCAGCAGGACCTTTACTGATACTGGATGTAGAGCGGCTGCGGATTCAGCCTGAGCACATCCTCCGGCGTCATCAGCGGGTCGCCCTTCTTGGTGTCGTTGTGGTAGAAGAGCTTGAACCCGGTGTACTGCACCGGTTCGGCGACGATGTAGTCCTTGTACGAGTCGCGCTTTAGCCAGGGCGCCCCCCAGCCGTCCATGTGCATGACGATCTGCACCTCGGGACGCAGTTCGATGTTGCGGGCATTGGTGACGCCGTTCCGGGTGAAGCGGTGCACCGTAAAGACCTTGGGCGGCAGATTGTATTTTTTCACCAGATCCGCCAGGTAGCCGGTAACGAAGTTGATGTCGGCCGCGTCGTAAGTGCCGATCTTGGTTCCCGGGATCTTCCCGCTCTTGATCAGGTTGAACTCCGGGTCTATCCCGAGGTGCACATCCGGGTTTTTCAGAATCCATTCGAAGCGCGGCAGGATGGCGCGGATGTCGTCATGCCCGGTCTGAATGTCGATGAACATGACGGCATTCGCCTCCTTCGCCCAGCCGTAGACCCGGTTTACCACCTCGTCCGGCATGATCATCCGGTACTTCCCGGCCTTGCCCGGCTTATCCTGCGCCACCACCGCGATCAGGTGCAGGGCGGGCTGGACCGGGAACGAAGGATCCGCCTGCTCCCACCGCTCCGCCTCGCCCATGAGCCGGCGCAGCATCTCCTCCTTCTCGTACTCCCCCAAAGCCCCCATCCGCCGGGAGTTCGGGTTGCCGTAGTAGGCAACAATGCGCTTCCGCGGCAGGATCGACCCCGGCAGCGGCGAGGGACAGTTCACAGGCCAACCGCAATTTTTTGCGAAGTCGGGGTCTTCGCCCGCCTTGTATTTGCTCTTCGGAGCCGTTGATGCCGCTACTGCGGTGCTTTTTCCTTCTGCCGGCGCGGAAGGGGCCGGCGTCGGGCCGGGAACCGCAGTCAAGACAGGGGCAGCACTTGCCGCCGGCGGGGGCGCTGGCTTGGGAGCTGCGTCGGTCACGGGGGCCGGACGGTCGGCAGACCGGGTGTCCGTCATGGGCGCCTGGTCGTCGCCACAACCCGCCAGGGTAATGGGCAGAGCAATCAGAGCCAGCAGCAAGGGGGAAAGCATCCGGCCGGAGCAGAAAATACGCGGGGACTTCACAGAATACTCCTTCGAGGCATGGTTAGGCGCCGGCAAGCTTCGTCTCTGATGACACGCACGCACGTATTGCGCTGCCGGGAGCAAGGGCCGGGCGATGATTGCACGAAATTTATTTGCCTTTAGCGGGTGGATTTGAAGGAAAAGATGATAGCACCGATAATACCACAACGGAGATAACGGAGTAAGGGGATTTTGTGAAAGTTACAGACTTTTTTTGTTGCCTTCGACAACCTGTTTTCCACTCTGCTTTATACTGCCTGACCCGCAATCCAACTTTGGTTGTAGGGTCAGAGCACCCCCTTGTCGACCATGTTCCTCACCAATTGGGCAACGAATTTCCCCATGACACGGTTCAGGTCATCTCCCGGATAGATTTCCGACCGGGCCGACCAGACCGGCTGATCGGAAGCAACCAGATAGAGGGTTGTCTCGATGGTATAAATTTCGTAGTGCGTGACCTGGGGAGGATGGTGAATGATGTCATAGCTGCCGGCATAGTAATCGGACCAGCCGCCATACGGGTATCCGCCGGGATAATGCCTGCCGCCCCAGTAAGGTCCGGGCGGCGGGGCACCGAAGCTGGTGATGTAACCCGGGGAAACAACCGTCTCCCGGTGCGTTCCGACAAGGCGCGAGACGAGGACTCCGTCGACTTTCTGGCTGCCGACCCACTGTTCCATCTGCCGCTTCTCGGGCAGATCCTCGCCGGAGATGGAGCGGTAGCTGGGGACCGCTTTCAGGCCGTACCGCTTGAGCTGACTGACCATCTCGTCCTCGAAGGTGCGGCGAAACAGGTCTTGCTGCGAAACGCCCAGAACCAGAATCGAGCGCAGCTGCGACCGATTGAAGCTCGGATCCACCCAGGATGCCGTGATCTTCGAGGCGGCGCATCCGGCCAACAGCAGGACGAGTATGATGAGTGCCAGAAAGAAAGTGCCCGCATGCCGGTCCATATGAAACTCCCCTGGAAGCAGAATGGTTCTGCTCTAAATTTACCACATCTTGAAACCCTATTGACACGCTCCGACGCCTGCGGCTAAAGTCTAAGGCATGATTTCCCCATGTCTCCGTGCCGTAGCCTTTGCGCTGCTCATTCTTTCCTTCGCCACGTTCAGCGGAGTCGGAGCCACCGTCTCGGCCCTGGAGCACCCGGAGAAAGTCGATGCCTGCTGCGACCGCGGCGAATCCGGGCCGGAGCCGATGAGTGATCCCTGTTCGGAACCGGACTGCCTCTGTTTTTCCTGTCTGACCCTCGACCGAGTCGTACCTCTCACCTACGCCTGCCCGCTGAAGGTAACCGCTTCCGGCTTCTCTTCACCGCGGGCTTTCTGCCCCGACGGGTTCAACGCCGTCATCGACTATCCGCCCGAAACCGCCTGATCTCCGTTTTCAGGACCTCAACCAGAGAACCTGGCCTCAGCATCAAAGGTACCGACGTAGTATCTGTGCGTCGTCGTTCACCGCATGTGGCCTGCACCGACTATCCCCATCAAGGAGATCATCATGAAAAAGTATGTTCTGGCCGGCATCGGGCTGGCCCTGGTCATTGCCGTCACTGTTGTCTTCCTCCAGCAAACCAAGGTTCATGCCCTGGCCGTCAACGAGGTCGCTTCCGACCCGGCGGCCTATGCCGGCACCATCACCGTTACCGGCGTGACCTACGGCATCTCGCGGCAGGATCCGAGCATCTTTGGCATCATGGATGTCAAGGAACTGCAGTGCCAGAGCCCGAACTGCAACAAGCTGATCCTGCCGGTAAAATTTCAGGGGAAGCTGCCGGCCGGCGGCGACGAAGTCACCCTGACCGGTAGTTTCGTCAATACCGGAGGCGGCTACCTGTTCGCAGCCGAACAGGTCAAAGTGCTGCGCAACCACAAGCTGGGGGGATAAGAATGACCCTCGGCAAACTCGTCCTCCGAAACATTACCCGCCGGCGCGGCCGGTTCGTCTTCACCCTGCTGGGGATCACCATCGGCATCGCCTCCTTCGTCACCTTTCTCTCCCTGGGGGGAAGCCTGAAGGCGGAGATCCACCGCGAGTCGGCTGCCCTCGGCGCCAACCTGGTGGTCACCCCGAAGGGTTCCTGCGCTTACGAGCAGGTCTCCATCCTCACCGGCGAACAACTGCCGACGACCATCGACGCCGACGAGGTGGCCAAGATCCGGGCGATCGAGGGGATCACCGCGATCCCCTACCTGACCGAGCGCACCGCCGTCGACAACCGGCCGGTGGCCGTCCTCGGCATCCTGCCGGACGAAACGAAGTCTTTCAAAGGATGGCGAATTGCCCATGGCGCCTTCCTTGACACTTCGAACGAAGGGCAGGCGGTGGTCGGCTCCGTCCTCGCCGCCCAGTTCGGCCTCGAGCCTGGCTCTCTTCTGACCATCCGCGGCGAGCGGCTGCCGGTACGCGGTGTGCTTGCGGAAACCGGCAGCAAGGACGATCTCACCGTCTTTCTGCCGCTCCCCCTCGCCCAGCGCCTCTACGGCCAGGGCGAGATGGTCTCCTTCGTGGCGGTGCGGGTCGACGACATCAACCAGGTCGAGAGCTATGCCTTGAAGATCAAGGAGGCGGTCAGCCTTGGTGTCGTCTCCGACAAGCAGATGCTCAAATCGGTCCTCTCCATCATCGGCACCGTCAACGTCACCCTGCAGCTGATCGCGGCCGTGGCCATCCTGGCGGCGGGCTTCGGCATCATCAACACGATGATGACCGCCACCTACGAACGCAAACGGGAAATCGGCATTTTGCAGGCGCTGGGTGCGCGACGGCGAACGATTTTTGCCGCCTTCCTGCTCGAGTCGGCGGTCTACGGTCTGCTCGGCGGGCTCGCCGGGGCGCTTGGGGGTCTGCTCTTCTCGGCGCTGGCCGCTCCCCATATCACCCAAAACGCCTTTACCGCCTTCGTCAAGGGGTCGGAAGGCGCCAGGCTGGCCGATCCGGGACTCATCCTCGGCGCCATCGCCTTCTCAGCCGCCGTCGCTGTCGTCGCTGGAGTTTATCCGGCCTGGCGGGCAGCCCGGCTCTCACCAGTGGAGGCCATCAGTTATGAATGACATCATCATCCACACAGACAACCTGACCAAGACCTACGGCACGGGCGTAGCGGCCAGCCACGCCCTGCGCGGCGTCTCCACAAGCATCCCCCGCGGCTCTTTCACCTGCATCGTCGGCCCCTCGGGCCACGGCAAGAGTACCCTGATGCACCTGCTTGGGGGGCTCGACCGTCCGAGCAGCGGCAGCGTCCAGATCGACGGCGTCGAACTGACCCGGCTCGACAGCAGTTCCCTGGCCCGCCTACGGACCAGAAAGCTCGGCTTCGTCTTCCAGTTCTTCAACCTTCTGCGCAATCTCACG
>DATBML010000312.1:0-5523 GCA_036554885.1 Desulfuromonadales bacterium | reverse complement strand
TTCATCGCCTCCGGCCGCATCCTCGGCATCGTTCCCAAGACTTTTCTTCCCAATGCCCAGGAGTTCTACGAGGAACGCTGGTTCTCTTCGGCTCGTGACCTTACGGCTGACGTTCTTGAGTGGGCCGGGCAGGTGATCCCTTTCGGCACGGATCTACTCTTCCGGGCCGAGTCGATGCCCGACTGCGTAGTCGGAGTGGAAATTTGCGAGGACGTCTGGGCGGTCGAGCCGCCGAGCGGCCGGATGGCGATGCGGGGGGCGACGGTGTTGCTGAACCTCTCGGCCAGTCCTGAGCTTCTGGGTAAAGAGGAGTACCGGCGCGCCCTCGTCCTCTCCCAGTCGGCCCGCTGCCTTGGGGTTTATGCCTACGCTTCGGCAGGCCCGGGCGAATCGAGTACCGACCTGGTCTACTCAGGTCATTCCCTGATAGCCGAAAATGGCCAATTGCTGGCCGAGACGGATCGCTTCCGCTTCGACACCCAATTGGCTGTGGCCGACATCGATATCGAACGCCTGGTCGGGGAGCGACGGAAGAACAATACCTACGGCGCCAGTCAAACAGAAGCTTCTTTCCGGGTTATCCCCTTCTCTCTGCCGGATGCCGCCGCCGACCGTTTGCGACGGGCCGTCTCCGCTACTCCCTTCGTCCCGTCTATTGCGGAGGAAAGAACCCACCGCTGCCAAGAAATATTCTCCCTTCAGGTCACGGGGGTGGCCAAACGGCTACTGCATACCGGGGGAACGAAGGCGGTACTGGGCATTTCGGGCGGGCTCGACTCGACCCTCGCCCTGCTGGTGACGACCAAGGCCTTCGACAAGCTGGGACTCGATCACCGGGGGATCGTCGCCGTTACCATGCCCGGTTTCGGCACCACCGCCCGGACCCGCGGCAACGCCGAGCGACTGGCGGAACTGCTCGGCGTGACCTTGCGGATCATTCCCATCGATGCGGCGGTGCGGCAGCATTTTGCCGACATCGGCCATCGCGAGGAGGTGCACGACATCGTCTTCGAGAACGCCCAGGCCCGCGAGCGCACCCAAATCCTCATGGACGTGGCGAACCAGATCGGCGGTCTGGTGATCGGCACCGGCGACCTCTCCGAACTGGCGCTGGGCTGGTGTACCTACAACGCGGACCACATGTCGATGTACGGCGTCAATGCCGGGGTGCCCAAGACCCTGGTGCGCTATCTCGTTTCCTGGTGCGCCGAGGCGGAGTTCACCGGGGAGACCGCCGCCGTCCTCTCCGATATCTGTGCCACCCCGGTCTCCCCGGAACTGCTGCCGCCCACCGAACACGGCGAGATCGGCCAGGTGACCGAGGACCATATCGGGCCGTACCGTCTGCACGACTTCTTCCTCTATCACGTCGTGCGCCTGCAGTTCGCTCCACGTAAGGTACTGCGCCTGGCGCGCGAAGCCTTCGCTGACGAGTTTTCCGCTGCGGAGATCCTTCGCTGGCTGGAGACCTTCTACCGCCGCTTCTTCTCTCAGCAGTTCAAACGTTCCTGCCTGCCGGATGGCCCGAAAGTGGGGAGCGTGGCGCTCTCGCCGCGCGGCGACTGGCGGATGCCGAGCGACGCCAGCGTGGCATTGTGGCTGGCGGACCTCGAACGGCTGAACGCAGAATCGTAGGGACGCAATTCATTGCGCCCGGGTCGTGATGAATTGCGCCCCTACCCGTTACCAATCACCAGCCATGGCCCCCATGTCCGGCACTCTCTATCTCGTTGCAACCCCCATCGGCAACCTCGAAGACATCACCTGTCGTGCGCTGCGCATCCTGCGGGAGGTCGACCTGGTGGCAGCCGAGGATACCCGCCACAGCCGCAAGCTTTTCAGCCATTACGGCATCGCCACGCCCCTCACCTCCTATTTCGAACACAATGAAGCGCAAAAAGGGGAGCGTCTGCTGGCCCAACTGCGAGCGGGGAAGTCTGTGGCACTTATCTCCGATGCCGGCACCCCCGCTATTTCCGATCCCGGCTTTCTGTTGGTGCGCCGCTGCCGTGACGAGGGGATACCGGTGCTGGCCGTTCCCGGTCCTTCGGCAGTGGTCGCCGCACTGGCTGTCTCCGGCCTGCCTACCGAGCGCTTTGCCTTCGAGGGATTTCTTCCCGCCCGCAGCAAGGCGCGCCGAGAGGTGCTGCGGCAACTGCGAGCCGAGTCTCGGACAACTATCTTTTACGAGGCGCCCCACCGGCTGCTGGCGACCCTGCGGGAGATTTGCGAGGAAATAGGCGCGGAGCGGGAGGTGGCAGTGGCTCGGGAGTTGACCAAGCTGCACGAGGAGCTGTACCGGGGAACGGCAGCGGCGACGGTCGAGCATTTCGGTGTCGGCCGGGTTCGCGGGGAGATTGTCCTGCTGGTGGCGCCGGCGGAACAGGGGGAGGCCGAGCCGGCGGCGTCAGTCGGTTCGGTTGAGGTGTCGTTGCGGAAATTGCGTGACGAAGGTCTGCCGCTACGGCAGGCGGTCAAGCAGGTGGCTAAAGAGTTCGGTCTGCCGGGGGACGAAGTCTACCGGCGAGCGCTGGCGATGAGGGGAGAAAACTGAAGACAGAAGACAACAGCTGCCCTCCGTCCTCTGTTATCTGTCCTCCGGTTTATCTCCGAACTTCGAAATCACCGAATTCCCCTCGATAGTCTTCCCAGTCGATAAGGATCTCATCGACCCTGGCGGCGCTGGGTCCATCGTGGCACCATTCGATCACCTTGCGCACTTCCGACTCTTTACCCTCGAAAACGGCTTCCACATCACCATCGGGCAGGTTGCGCACCCAGCCTGTGAGATGGTGCTCCAAGGCCGTGCGGCGGGTGAAGTAACGAAAGTTGACCCCCTGAACGACTCCACGGATGCGCACTGTCGCTCTCACAGGCCTCATTGGCCAGCCTCCTTTGCCAGCAATTGCAGGAACTCTTCTTCGCTGAGCACGGCGATGCCCAGTTCCCGGGCCTTGTCGAGCTTGCTCCCCGCCTCCTCGCCGGCCACCACGTAATCGGTCTTCCTGCTCACCGAGCCGGCCGCTCGGCCCCCCAGCCTCTCGACCATCTCCTGCGCCTCCTTGCGTCCGAGGGTCGGTAGTGCACCGGTGAATACGAAGGTTTTACCAGCCAGGGGCCCGCCTGCCCGGCGTACTCCCCCGGCAGGTGAAACCCCACGGGACAGCAGCTTGTGAATCAGGCTGATATTCTCAGTCGATTGGAAAAAATCGATGATGCTTCTGGCGACGATCGGGCCAATTTCGAACAGGGTTTTCAGCTCATCGAACTTCGTCCGCATCAGATTTTCCAGCGTCCCGAATTGCGCCGCCAGGATTTTGGCGGTATGTTCGCCGACGTTCCGGATGCCGAGGGCATAAATGAATTTGTGGAGAGGCCTGGACTTGCTTTTTTCGATGGCACTCTGCAGGTTTGCAGCGAGTTTGTCGCCCATGCGCTCAAACCTGAAAAAATCCTCCGTCGTCAGGGAATACAGGTCGGCGACGTCCCTGACCAGGCCAAGATTCAGCAGCTGATCGATATATTTATCTCCGAGCCCGTCGATGTCCATGGCGTTTCTGGAGGCGAAATGCCGGATGGCTTCCTTAATCTTTGCCGGACATGCCTGGTTCTGGCAGCGGGGGATCACTTCGCTCTGATCTTTTTTGATCTCCCCCCCGCACACGGGACAGTGCGCGGGCAGCGGGATATCCCGCTCCTCTCCGTTGCGTTTTTCGGTCAGCACCTGGACCACGTCGGGGATGACGTCGCCTGCCCGCTCCACGACCACCCGGTCGCCGACCTTCACCCCGAGCCGGGCGATCTCGTCCCAGTTGTGCAGGCTGGCGCGGGAGACGGTGACGCCGGAGATCTCAACGGGTTGCAAAAGTGCTACCGGGGTGATCGCTCCGGTTCGCCCCACCTGCAACTGGACCTCCTGCAGAACGGTTTCCGCCTGGCGGGGGGGGAACTTGAAGGCGACCGCCCAGCGCGGGCGTCGGGAGACTTCGCCCAGTTCCGTCTGCCAGTCGAGCCGGTTGACCTTCACTACGACGCCGTCGATTTCAAAGGGGAGATTGTCCCGGCGCCGCAGGAGCTCACCATAATAGTCGAGGACGCTCTCAACGCCGCTGACCACCTTGCTCCCGTCCAGATTGACCCGCAGCCCCCAGGACTGCAAGGCCTGGAGCAGTTCGCTATGGCGCTCGGGCAGGGCTCCTTCCACCAGACCCACACCGTAACAGAAAATGTTCAGAGGGCGGAGAGCTGTCACGCGTGAATCGAGTTGGCGCAGGCTGCCGGCTGCGGCATTGCGCGGGTTGGCGAAGGTGGCCTGGCCGCTTTCCTCCAGTTCGCGATTCCAGCGCTGGAACTCGGCGGTGTCGATGTAGACCTCGCCCCGCACCTCCAGCAGTGCCGGAAAGGGGGGGCGCAGCACCAGCGGGATAGCTGGGATGGTTTTCAGGTTTTCGAGGATTTTTTCGCCGACTGTGCCGTCGCCACGGGTGGAACCGTTGACCAGGCTGCCGTCGCGGTAGACCAGTTCGACCGCCACGCCGTCCATCTTCATCTCGCAGACGTATTCAACGGCCGTAACTGCCGGCAGGGAAAGAAAACGGTGAACCTGGCTGTCGAACTCGCGGAATTCT
Organism: Desulfuromonadales bacterium; assembly: GCA_036554885.1. Lineage (GTDB taxonomy): Bacteria > Desulfobacterota > Desulfuromonadia > Desulfuromonadales > DASPGW01 > DASPGW01. The sequence goes on along the minus strand of DATBML010000312.1, from coordinate 895 downwards.
CCCTCACTCTTGCGGTTGTTAAGGGAGAGCATCGGTAGCGAGTGATGGACCTGCTCGAACTTCTCCAGCGGCGGGGCGCCGACCCGCTGCGAGGGAGAGTCTGGGGTAGCCAATTCGGGAAGGGTTTGCTCCAGCTCAAGAAGTTCGCGGAAAAGCCGGTCATACTCGGCGTCGGAAATCTCCGGGCGGTCGAGAACGTAATAGAGGTAATTGTGGCGGTGCAGTTCGGTGCACAGCTCGGTATGACGACTTCGGGCCTGCTCCTTGTTCATCGACAATCCTGGATGGGGAGGTGGCAAACGGCGAGGAGTGGGTTGCTTGTGCGCCTTATAGCACAGGGGCGTGCTTCTTTCAATGTTTGCGGTCAAACTCCGTTGTAATCCCCCAGCCCTTGGGGTAAACTCCAGGCAGATTTTTTTGCCCTGGAGACCCTTTGATGTCCCAAGAACACCTGCTGCACCTGCTCGGCCTGACCATCCTGCTTGCACTCTCCGCCTTCTTTTCCGGCTCGGAAACCGCTCTCATGTCGCTGGACCGGCTTCGGGTGAAGTATTTGGCGCAGAAGAAACGCCCCGGCGCCGCCCATCTCGAAGCCCTGCTCGCCCAGCCCGACCGGCTGCTCGGCACCATCCTGGTCGGGAACAACCTGGTCAACATCGCCGCTTCGGTTTTTGCCACCACTCTTTTCGTCCAGTTTTTCGGCGACCGCGGTGAACTCCTCACCATCCTCATTCTAACCCCGCTCCTGCTGATTTTCTCGGAGATCAGTCCCAAGGCCTACGCCGCCCGCTTTCCGGAGAAGGTCTCCTTCGCGGTGTTGCGTCCCATCCTCGGCATCCTCTGGCTGCTGACACCGGTGGTCTGGATGGTGACTGCCATCCCCCGGGTGTTGAAC
>DATBML010000285.1:0-2830 GCA_036554885.1 Desulfuromonadales bacterium | reverse complement strand
CCGGGAAAGCCAGGGCATGCGCCGCACCAGCGAGGCATTGAAGCTGTCGATAGTCTGGATGCCGAGCAACGAGGGGTTATTCAGCAGCTGCCAGCCACATTCCCGATCGTGCTTGAGAACATCGTTGGCCAGGCGCCAGGTGCGACGTTCGTGCTCCCTTACCGGCTCATCGCGCTGTGCCCCCTCCAAGGCCTGAAACAGGCGATGACGCATCTCGGTGGCGGCTTTGCGGGTAAAGGTAATGGCGAGAATCTCGTCAGGACGACGGACGATAGCGAGCAACGCCAGAAGACGCTGTGTCAAAAGTTCGGTCTTGCCCGATCCGGCCGGAGCCTGAACGATGAATGAACGTTCCGGATCGAGGGCGAGAGCTCGAACGGCGGCATCGCTGAGCGGCTTCATGGCGCCTCTCCTTCTCCGGCAACAGGCACGGCGGCTTCGGCAATCCGGCAGAGAGAGGCCAGATCGCAGGTCCGGCAGGCCTTCTGCGAATCGACCGGATCGACCGTGGCGACACCGGTGGCGAAATCCTGGCCAAGGGCCTCCAGCCGGCGGCGCCAGCCGCTCAGGAGCTCTTCCCACCCAACGATACCGTGCCTCACTGCAAGCTTCGACTCGACAAAGGCTGCCGTATTGGGCAAGACCCCATCCTCACGGGCGAGTCCTTTGAGCGCGCATTCACCCCGACGCAGACTGGCGAAAGCAACGGCGGCCAGTTGCGTTCCCCCCTCCCCTGTCCCGTAGATTGGCAGTTGGGGCTCGAGAAGACGCTCGCCGAGCAGGTCTTCGAGGTCGACCCGGCCGGTTTTGTAGTCGATAATCACCCGACTGCCATCGGCCAGCGCGTCGACGCGGTCAATCTTGGCCCGGAAACGCAGGCCGCCGAAACTCTCTTCATGCTCCTTCTCGCATTCGAGGCAGGTAAACGACGACCGCACCATTTCTACCTGCAGCAGCCACTCCTCCGTCAAACGGCAGAGCCGGTCCCGTTCGATGTCGAGCAGGGCCTGCGGCGGAGTCGCTCTCCCTTCATAGTGAGCAGCGACAGAGTCCGTCACGCAGCTCGCTATCCGTTCCAGTAGTCCAATCTCCCGCAGGCTGCAGAGCGCGTCGTGGGAGACGGTCTGCTTCCAGAACATTTCGAGGACACGGTGCGCCAGGGTGCCGCGGGTGAGCGGATCTATTCCGGGCGCTGCCTGCTCCAGTGCTCTGGCGGCCAGACGGTGATGGGCGAAGGCGCGAAAAGGACATAGCGCCTGATCCTTGAGAATCGACGTGCCGCCGCGAGCAACCTCCCGCTCCTCCAACGCCGGCCCGCGCCAATCGCCGAGCGACTCCATGGCCGGTATGCTGCGGATGACAGCCTGATGAGGGGCGTGACTCGACGCCTGCGGGACCTCGGCGAGCGACAGGCCGTCGATCAGCGGACTCGGGCGCAGGGCGCAGTCCCCCTGCTGGCATGGGTGGCTGAAGACCACCGATGGGGCCGCCGCCTGCAGGCGATGCATTACCCGGCGGGCAAAAACGGCTTCGCGGTCGGGGTCCGCATGCGGCATGCTGAACTTCGACTGCAGCGGGACAGGCAGAAACGGGTTGGGTCTGGCCGGCGCCGGCCAGGCTTCTTCATGCAGTCCGAGCACCCAGAGGTGATCGAAAGCGAGACCGCCCGCCTCGAGGATGCCGCAAACCTGAAGAACGGAACCGGGAGTCTTGGGCTGAAACACCTCTTCACCGGCCAACCGGCGCAGAAGAGCAACAGCCTCGCTCCGATTCAACGGCCGGCTTACAGCGTCGAGGGCGCAGAACTGCATCAGCAGTTTCTCCCGCCATGCGTTAACCACCTGAAAGTCATGGCTGTCGAGCGGTCGCTCACCAGGCCAGCCGACCTGCTCGAGTACGGAGCCGAAATGCACGACCCAGTCGCCGGGCAACCGTCGATCGCGCTCCTGAAGTGCCTTGGCCAGAGCGATGAAGATACCGGCCATTTTCTGCGAACGACTGGGCCTCCACTCTTCCCTGGCAGAAACCGCCATATCCGCCAGCGCCGGCAGGGAAAAAGTGTCGGTGCGCAAAGAGCGGAGATTAAGCTCGAAGAGAGAACGTCGGTCCCCTTCTGTTTCAGCCCCGCCCAGATAAGGAGTGCGCAGGAGAAAGTCGACCGCTTCGATGGTCAGTCGAGGGCCGACCGAGAGTATTTCCAGGGCAGCGGTTACCGGTCCTTGCTGTGCCAGGGGTGAGCCAAGGGTGAGGTTAAAGCTGGATTCGTCATTGCTGCAGCTCAGCAGCGACTGCGGATCAATCTCTTCGCGGAAAATGCGCTCGAGCAACGGTTGGTAGGCCACCAGATCGGGGGCGATGACGCCGATTCGTACCTCCCCGGCTTCGATCAGGCGGCGGGCCCAACGGGCGGACTGACGGACCTCGTCAGCGGCATCACGGGCTGCGACACGCAGGTGTTGCCCTGCCGGGGCTGTCAGGGGGGGTATTTCCCGCACGTCGCAACCCGACCGGGCTGCGGCTGCAGACAATCGCTGCAAGGAAGGAGGCAGTTCATCATAGCCGACCAGCAGCAGCTTTACCGGGACCTTCAAGCGTCCGGCCAACAGAGCGGCGACGACAAAATCGGCACTCTCAGCGGGATCGAGCCAGTCGCCGGTGGTACAGGCTGCCCGGAAGCGGTCGCGCCAGCGCAGAAAGGCACGGTGGTCGTCGGTCAGCGGATAAGCGGAGCAGTCCGCCCGGTACTCAGCCAGCAGTTCATGGGCTTCCCGGCCCCTGCGGGCGCTGGCGGAAACCTGCAGCAAGTCGAGACCATATTCGGCCGCGTCGG
>DATBML010000280.1:0-6241 GCA_036554885.1 Desulfuromonadales bacterium | reverse complement strand
CATTCGAGGGCGCATTGCTGCGCTCCAAGGTCAAAAAGTCCGCGGAGCCGTTAAGGGATTTCATTCATTTGTATTTCGACAGGTTCCTTGTTCAAAGTGGAGAGGAATAATTACCTGATTTTTTTTGGCCATTTATTACGTAGACCGGTCTAAATATTACAAGCTACGACCCCAGGAAACGGCAAAACAACAGAGGCAAACAAATGACGACAACAAACAAAACATGGGTTCTCATCACCGGCGCATCGAGTGGCTTCGGCGCGGAGTTCGCCCGGCAGTATGCCGCGCAGGGTCATGCTCTGGTGCTGGTGGCGCGCCGGCTGGAACGGCTTCAGGCACTTGCCGAGGCACTGCGCCAGCAGTACGGCATCGAAGTCGTGGTGGAGCAGATCGATCTTGCGGACCTTACGGCCGTCACAGAGCTGCGTGAACGGCTACGTGAACGGGGCATTGCCATCGATATCCTGATCAACAACGCCGGTCATGGTTTGCAGGGCGCGTTCCTGGATGGCCCGCTCGACGCGGCGCTGGCGATGGTGGAGTTGGATGTCGCCAGCCTGACCGCCGTCACACACGTCTTTGCCCAGGAGATGCGGGCACGTAAACGCGGCGGGATCCTGCTGGTCGCCAGTCTGCTCGCCTACCAGGGCGTGGAAAATTTCGCCGTCTATGCCGCGGCCAAGGCCTACGTCCTGCGCCTGGCGGAAGCCCTGCACCGCGAACTAAAACCCCACGGCGTCAGAGTGACGGCCCTGTGCCCGGGAATGTCGGACACCGGATTCGCCAGCGCGGCGCACCAGACGCTCACCCCCGCCTTGAAGCGCTTGATGATGCAGCCGGCCCCGGTGGTGCGCGCCGGAATCCGCGCGTTGCAGGCCGGACGCATCAGCGTCGTGCCGGGCTGGGCCAACAAAGCCGTCGTGCTCTTTACCTGGGCAACACCCCGCCGGCTGCACCAGGCTTTTTTGTCGCACGTCATGAACGCCTGAGCGGAAGGCTTAACCCTCGAGTGAGGATCGATATGAAAACCATGCCTTTTAGGATATTTGCCGGGCTGTCGCGCCGCTATCGCATCGCGCTCCTCATCGGCGCTCTGGTTGTCATCGCCGCCGGGGCTGCCGGTGCGGTTTTTGTCCGCGAGGAAAAACCGCCGGTCGCGGCGGTCGCTCCGCGCCTGGTGCGGGCCTTTACGGTGACGCCCGCTCAAGAGAATGCCGCCGAATTTACCGGGGTGATTCACGCGCGAACGGAGAGCGACCTTGGTTTTCGCGTGCCCGGCAAGATCATCGAAAAACTGGTCAAGGCCGGGGATCACGTCAAGCGCGGACAGGCATTGATGCGGCTCGATCCGACAGACCTGCGACTGGCCGCCAAGGCCGCCCGGGCGGCGGTCGAGGCGACCCGGGCTCAGAACAAACGTGCCCTCGCGGATGAACTGCGCCTGCGCAAGCTGGTCGCCATCAACGCCATATCCCGACAGGAATACGACCAGGCCAAGTCGGCGGCCGACGCCACCAGCGCCCAGCTCGACTCCGCCCTCGCTTACGCCAGGCAGGCGGAAAACCAGGTGGACTATGCCGTGCTCCGCGCGGAAGCGGAGGGCGTCATCATGGAGGTACCGGCCGATGTCGGCCAGGTGGTCGAGGTGGGGGACCTGGTGGTGCGCCTCGCCCATGACGGCGCGCGCGAAGCGGTGGTCGACCTGCCCGAGGGGGATGCGCAGCTGGCCAAATCCGCAGCCGTCGCCAGACTTTATGCCGATCCGGGCCAGACCTTCCCGGCAAAGCTGCGTGAACTGTCCGCCATGGCCGACCCGCTCACCCGCACCTACCAGGCGCGCTACACCCTGGGGGGTGGCGGGGAGCGCGCGCCGCTCGGCGCGACCGTGACGGTTCGCCTGGCCGGGGAGCAGGCGGATGGCGCGCCGCAGTACGCGGTTCCCATCGGTGCGCTCTACGACGACGGGGCGGGGGCCAGCGTGTGGGTGATCGATCCCGCCTCCTCGTCCCTGGCGCGCCGCTCGGTCGAGGTGGCCAAACTCGGCAGCGAGACCGCGCTGATCGTCAAAGGGATCCGGCCGGGTGAACGGATCCTCGCCTTGGGCGCGCACCTGGTCCACGACGGGGAAAAAGTCCGGATCCTCCCCGGTCCGGCGCAGGAGGAAAAATTATGAGCCGCTTCAATCTCTCCGCCTGGGCGGTCCGCGAACGCGCGATCACCCTGTTCATGATTATCGCCATCATGCTGGCCGGGGGCTTTGCCTTCCTGCATCTGGGCCGGGCGGAAGACCCGGAATTCACCGTCAAGGTCCTGACCGTATCGGCCATCTGGCCGGGGGCGACCGCCAGGGAGATGCAAGAGCAGGTGGCTGACCAGCTGGAAACACGCCTTCAGGAGCTGGAATATTACGACCGGGCGGAAACCTCCGCGCACCCCGGAATGCTGCTGATGAAGCTCTACCTGAAAGATTCCACGCCGCCCGAAGCGGTGCCGGAGGAATTCTACCAGGCGCGCAAAAAGCTCACGGATGAAAAAATAAATCTGCCGCACGGAGTGATCGGCCCGCTGGTGAATGACGAGTACGCCGATGTCTATTTCGCCATGTACGCCCTGTCAGCCAAGGGGCTGCCCCAGCGTCAGCTGGTGCTGGAGGCCGAAGCGCTGCGCCAGCGCCTCTCCCGGGTCGACGGGGTCGAGAAGGTCAGGCTGCTCGGTGAGCAGGAGTCCAAGATCTACGTTGAAATCTCCTACCAGCGCCTGGCAACCCTGGGCGTCACCGCGCCCGAACTGTTTCGCGCCCTGGAGTCCCAGAACGATGTGACCCCTTCCGGTTTTGTGGAGACCGCCGGGCCGCGGGTCTATCTGCGGCTCGACGGCGGCATCGACGGCGTCGAAGCGGTCAAGGCGATTCCGGTGGCCAGCGGCGGGAGATTACTGAAAATCGGCGACCTGGCCGAGGTCACCCGCGGCTACGAAGATCCGGCCAGCAAGCAGATTCGCCATCAGGGCGAACCGGCGATCCTCCTCGCCCTGGTGATGAAAAAAAACTTCAACGGCCTGACCCTCGGCAAGCTGCTGAAGGCCGAAGAGGCGGCGATCCACCAGGAGCTGCCGGTCGGGCTGATGCTGTCGAAGGTCTCTGATCAGTCCCGGGTCATCGCCGAAGCGATTGACGAATTCATGCTCAAATTCGTGGTGGCGCTGGCCGTGGTCATCCTGGTGAGCCTGGCGACCCTGGGGTTCAGGGTCGGGATCGTGGTGGCCGCCGCCGTGCCGCTGACCCTCGCCGCCGTGTTTGTCATCATGCTGCTGACCGGCAGGGATTTCGACCGCATCACCCTGGGGGCGCTGATCCTCTCCCTGGGGCTGCTGGTGGATGACGCGATCATCGCCATCGAGATGATGGTGGTCAAAATGGAAGAGGGCCTGGATCGGATCCAGGCCGCGACCTTCGCCTGGAGCTCAACCGCCGGGCCGATGCTGTTCGGAACACTGGTGACCGTCGCCGGTTTCCTGCCGGTCGGTTTCGCCAGGTCGACGGCCGGAGAATACGCGGGCAACATCTTTTGGGTGGTGGCCTTCTCGTTGATCACCTCCTGGTTCGTCGCCGTGCTCTTCACCCCCTACCTCGGCGTCAAGCTCCTGCCGGCGATCAAACCGGTCGCCGGCGGGCACGCGGCGATTTACGCCACGCCGAACTATCAGCGCTTTCGCGGCATGGTGCGGCGGGTAGTCGATCATAAATGGCTGGCCGCCGGCGTGACCCTGGCACTGTTCGGGTTGGCCGTGGTCGGCATGGGAAGGGTGGAGAGACAGTTTTTTCCCAACTCGGATCGCCCTGAACTGACGGTCGAGGTCAACCTCCCCCCCGGCAGCGCCTTTGCCGCGACCGACAGAACGGTCAAACAGATCGAAGCAACGCTGCTGGCCGAACCGGAAGCGCAAGACATCACCAGCTATATCGGCCAGGGCGTGCCGCGCTTCATTCTGCCGCTGGATTCCCCATTGCCCGACCCGGCCTTTGCCCAGATCATCGTCCAGACCTCAGGCCCCAAGGCCCGCGATGCGCTCAAGGTAAAGCTGCGGAAAATCGTGGCCCGGGGCGCCTTCCCGCAAGCCCGTGTGCGGGTGAAGCAGTACGTCTTCGGTCCGCCCGTGCCAGTCCCGGTGCTCTTCCGCGTCATCGGTCCGGATGTGAACGAGCTGCGCCGGATCGCGCGCGAGGCCCGTGCCGTCATGGCGCAAAACCCGAACCTGCGCGATGTGCACCTCGATTGGGGGGAACGGACGCCGAGCCAGCGCCTGGTCCTCGATCAGGAACGGCTGCGCCTGCTCGGCCTCACCCCGCAGGACGCCGGACTGCAGTTGCAGGCGATTCTCAACGGGGTGCCGACCACCCAGATGCGCGACGGCATCCGTGCGGTCGACGTGGTGGTGCGCAGCCCCGCTGCCGAGCGCCAGAGCCTGGAGAACCTCGCCAATATCTCCCTGACCACCAGCGACGGACGCGCGATCCCCCTGTCGCAGGTGGCGCGTTTTGAAGCCCGCATGGAAGATCCGCTACTGAGGCGCTACAACCGTGAGCCGTATATCGCGGTGCAGGGGGATGTGGTCGACGGGGTCCAGCCGCCGGACGTCACCGCGCAGATCCTCCCCCATCTGGCACAACTGAAAGCCGCGCTGCCCGCCGGCTACCGCATCGAGACCGGCGGTTCGGTGGAAGAGAGCAGGAAGGCCGATACCGCGCTGGGGCTGCTCTTCCCGCCGATGCTGCTACTGATGCTGATCTTCATCATGCTGCCGGTCCGCTCCTTCGCCACCATGTTCATGGTCCTCGCCACCGCCCCGCTCGGCCTGGTCGGAGCGGTGCCGACCCTGCTCCTCTTCCACCAGCCGTTTGGCTTCAACGCCATCCTCGGGCTGATCGGCCTGGCGGGGATCATCATGCGCAACACCCTGATACTGGTCGATCAGATTCGCCACGTCCAGGCCACGGGTCTCAGCGATTACGACGCCATCGTCGAATCGACCGTGCGGAGGGCGCGCCCGGTGGTGCTCACCGCCGTGGCGGCGATGCTCGCCTTTATCCCGCTGACCTTTTCCAGCTTCTGGGGATCGCTCGCCTATGTGCTGATCGGTGGGGTCGGGGTCGGCACGATCCTGACCCTGCTCTTTCTGCCGGCCCTCTACGCCATCTGGTTCAAAGTGCGGCAACCCCAGGCCGTCACTGAAGAAGGAGTACCGACATGTTCCGAAGAATTGCAATCCTGAGCATCGCCTGCGCCTGCCTGGTCGGCTGCAGCATGGCGCCAAGCTATAGACGGCCTGAATCGCCGGTTGCCGCCAGCTGGCCCAGCGGCCCGGCCTATGAGGAAGGGGAAGCCGCGCCGGCCGACAAGCCGGTGGCCGACATCCCCTGGCAGGAGTTCTTCGCCGACGAGAAGCTGAAGGGGCTGATCGCCCTCGCCCTGGAGAACAATCGCGACCTGAGGGTGGCCGCCCTCAACGTCGAGCGGGCGCGCGCCCAGTACCGGATCCAGCGGGCCGACCTCTTCCCGTTCGTCGACGCCGCCGGCGGCTACAGCAAGCAGCGCGTGCCCGACGCCTTCGGTTTCGGGCAGGCGCTGACCCTGGAGCAGTACGACGTCAACCTGGGCATCAGTTCCTGGGAGATCGACTTCTTCGGGCGGGTGCGCAGCCTCAAGGAGCAGGCGCTCGAAGCGTTCTTCGCCACCGATGAGGCGCGCCGCGCCGCCCAGATCAGCCTGGTGGCGGAGGTGGCCAGGGGCTATCTGCTCCTGGCCGCCGACCGCGAGCTGCTGGAGCTTGCCAGTCAGACGCTGAAAAGCTATCAGGCGACCTACGACCTCACCCGGCAACGCTTCGATGCCGGGGTCGCCTCAAGCCTGGACGTGCGTCAGGCCCAGACCAGCGTCGAATCGGCCCGCGTCGATATCGCCCGCTTCACCGGCCTGGTTGCCGAGGACGAAAATGCCCAGCGGGTGCTGATCGGCACCTCCCTGCCGGCCGATCTCCTCCCCGACGCACTGGGCGCCGTCACCGCCCTGGAAGAGATCCCCGCCGGGATCCCGTCCGCAGTGCTGCAGCGTCGCCCAGACATCCTGGCGGCCGAGCATCGGCTGATAGGCGCCAATGCGAGCATCGGAGCAGCGCGGGCGGCCTTCTTTCCGCGCATCTCCCTGACGGCAGCGGCCGGTTTCGCCAGCGAAGGGCTGTCCAA
>DATBML010000244.1:0-1815 GCA_036554885.1 Desulfuromonadales bacterium | reverse complement strand
TTGTGCATCTCGACGCCGACCCCCTGCATCTGTTCTGGGATTGACCGGTCGCTACACCTCTGTCTTCTCTCCTGAAAATTCACTTAAAGCTCTTACCTTCACAAAGCATTAACGCAGAGGTCGCAGAGGCTCTAAACCCGAAGCGCAGATTTTGGAGACTGGGGGCTGTCTCAGCAGTCTCGGGATTCTCGGCGTACTCTGCGATCAAGATTTTTATTTGTCATCTCTCCCCTTCCCAACGGTGCGACCGACTCCCCACTACTTGATCAGCCGCCGCTGCATCCGCCAGAGCGCCAGTGGAAAGAAGACCGCGACAAAAAGGGTTAGATAGGCAACCGCCCAGGCCTCTTCGCCATCGAAACGGCCAAAACTCAGGGCGCGCGTGAGATTGACCAGGTGGGTCAGAGGAAGCATCTGGGCCAGCCACTGCGCCCAGGACGGAAGATTCTCCAGCGGGAAAAAAGTGCCGCTGAAAAGGAACATCGGAGTGACAAAAAGAAAGACCGGCAGGTTGAAGGTCTCGATGTTCGGAACAATCGACGTGAATAGCATGCCGACGGCCCCGAAAGCGAGCCCGCCGAGGAGGGCGACCGGCAGCAGCAGCAAGGCGTGCGGATAGTGCAGCAGGCCGAAAGCGCTGATGACCGACATCATTATCGTCGTGCCGATGACCGACTTGGTCGCCCCCCAGAGGATCTCCCCGCTGATGATCTCCGGCAGGGACAGGGGGGTCGCCAGCATGGCATCGAATGTTTTCTGGTAGTACATGCGGACAAAAGAGGCGTAGGTGTTTTCGAAAAAGGCGCTGTTCATGACGTTGACGGCGATCAGGGCCGGGGCGATGAAGGCCACGTAGGAAACTTCGCCGCCGCGGTAGCTGACGCGGCCGACCAGCACTGCCAGCCCCATGCCGAAAGCGAGCAGGTAGAAAAGGGGCTCGAGCAGCGGCGGCAGGAAATTGATCTTCCAGGTCCGCCGGTAGACCAGCAGGTTGCGCTGCCAGACGCGCAGGAAACGCCGGGTGATCGTTGTCGGTGCCGCCCCCCTCATTCGCGCAGCTCCCGTCCGGTCAGGCGCAGGAAGACATCCTCGAGAGTGGCCTGGCGCAGGGTGCACCCCTCCCGGCAGTAGGTTTCGGCCAGCCGATGGTAGAGTTCGTCGCTCTCGCCGCCGTAGATGAGCAGCCGGTGCCCGAGATCTTCATGCTCCAGCCCCTGCTGCCGGACGTATTCGCGCAGCGGCTCCTGCGGCGTCTGGACCTCGATCACCTGCCGGCCGACATGCGCCTGCACGAGATCGTGCGGCCGGCCCTCGACCAGGATGCGGCCGTGGTCCATGATCACCAGCCGGTCGCAGAGGCGCGCCGCCTCTTCCATGTAGTGGGTGGTCAGCAGGATTGTCAGCCCCCTCCCCTTCAGTTCGTCCAGTCGGTGCCAGACCTGGTGTCGCGCCTGCGGGTCGAGGCCGGTGGTCGGCTCATCGAGGATGAGCAGCTCGGGGTCGTTGATCAGGGCGCGGGCGAGCACCAGCCGGCGCATCATTCCCCCGGAGAGGGTCGGAACGTTGTCGTCGCGGCGGTGAGCGAGGGCGATGAAGGCGAGAAGCTTTTCCGCCTTCTCCCTGGCTTTGTGGCGGGGGATATCGAAATAGCGGGCAAACAGCTCCAGGTTCTGCTGCACGGTGAGGTCCGGGTCGAGGTTGTTCTCCTGCTGGCAGACGCCGATGCGCGCCTTGACAGCGCGCAGTTCACGGTCGATGTCAAGGCCGAATATGTGCAACTTTCCGCCGCTCTTCGGCGTGAATCCATAGAGCATC
>DATBML010000237.1:0-4906 GCA_036554885.1 Desulfuromonadales bacterium | reverse complement strand
AGCGCTCCGGTCAACTCGCCGATTTCGTCGCGGGTGGTCACTTCGAGGGTGGTCGAAAGGTCTCCTTTGGCCACCGACTGGACAAAGGAGACCCCTTGGCGCAGGGACCGGGCCGTCCGCTGTGACAGCAATCCGGCCAGCAGGAGGGAGACGAGGGCGACCACCGCCGAAGCGGCGATTACCGAAAGATTCATCTGCCGGAAGGCACCGGCGATTTTTTCGCCGGCGGTCAGGAACTCGTCTTCGTAGGCATCGGCACCGATCACCAGGTCAAGGGGCGGGTAGTAGATGAAACGCGTCATCACCCGCCGGGGCGCCTGGCCGGAGGCTGCCGCCAGCCGGTAGCGCAGCTCTCCCGTCTGTCCCGCGCCGGCGGCCAGAGCGGCCTCGATCATCTGCCTGACGTAGGGAAGGCCGTCGGCGTCCGTGGTTTCGATACGCGATCCACCAATCTGCTGCTGGCCGCGGGGGGAGACAAGATATTCGCCACGCTGCGCTCCGCCGGCGCGGAGCGCCCAGACCCCACCGCTTTCGCCGACCCGTATACTTCGGAGACGGTCCTGGAACGCCTGCTGAATCTTCGCTTCGGCCTCAGCATCGAAGAGGGAGGCCATTTCATCGACAAAAACGCCGGGGGCGATAATAAGATCGAGCGGTTCGAAATAGATGTAATAGACCGCCTTGTCCCGGGAGGCCGTCACGCTGTGGTAGGTAATGTAACCGTTCTTCTGCTGACGCATCCGGTCGATGTGCTCGCTGCCTGCCAAACTCTTGCCCTCGCTGGAAGGGTGCATGGTCAGCACCCCGCTGCTGTCCATGCCGAAGGCGTAGCCGGTCTGACCGATCTTGTCGGCCAGCAGCAGCTCCCGGATCTTCGCCCAGGCCTGCCGCCGAGGGTATTGCCCGGAGAGCCTCTCGGTTCTTTGCAGCAGGCTCTCCGCCAGGGCCCGGAGGTAATTCTTGACTGCGGTTTCCCGCTCCAGGGCAAGCGCCGTCTGGCTGGCCTCGGCCAGGTCGACGGCGGCGACAACGAGATGGTCCAGATCGGCGTCCGCCAGCTTTTCCACCTGGTCCGTCGCCAACTCGCGGGTGTGGCCGGAAAAGAAGAAGGTGAGACAAAGGACCACCGCCACCGGGACGACCACCGCAGTGGCGACCAGGCCGATCAGTTTCTGTTTGAGTTGCACGCAGGGCTCCTCCGATTAAAGATGCAGATGAAAACCCGTCTTCAAGATCCGTTCCGTATGCGACGGTTCATGCCAAGCCGCCAATGAAGCGCCGCCAGTGGCGCAGGCGTCTTAAGCCTGGGCATCGATGAAGCGGCAAAGATCTCGGCTATGGCGGTTTTCAGCCCTCCGGTGACAATTATTGGCGTGCTCAGCAGGGCCGGCACCAGAATGAACTGTTCGCGGCAGTGCTCGGCAATGAACAAAAGTCCGGCCAGCCAACCGAGTGTCAGGCTGACCCCGATGACGGTCTTGATCCCTTCCTTGTAGAGGACGAAGGCCCAGAGGAGCAGGCTGCTGACCTGCTCGCCGTCGAGACACCTCCGCTCGCCGGCAAGGTGCCGGCGCACCGAGGCGGAGAACAGGTAAAAGGCGACGAACTGCAACAGGAACATGGCGCCGGAGAGGAGCAGATGCCGGACCACCTGGTCAGAGCCGGCCGTCTCCGGGCGAAAGGCGAAGAGAATCGGTCGGGGCAGGTGAACGCTAAATTGATGAAATCGCCGGTACCGAGTGGTTTCCAAAAAAAAGATGGTTTGTTGGGTGACCGGCTGGAAGGCCGGTTCTCTTTCGAGCAGGCAGGAGTCAGTAGAAGATGGTCCGAGTCCGGTGCCGGGGACGAGCCCGATAGAAGAGCTGCTGGCCACGGTACCAGAGGAGGTTGTCGAGCTGCAGGGCGTTGACCGGCCGGCCGTGGCGACGCAGCTCCGCCACCCGCAACTCGCCGGCGTGGACGGCGGCGGCGCGGATCTCCACTTCCTCCTCCGAGCCGGATTCCAGCAGCTCGCCGCGGTCGATCCGCGACGCCAGTTCCTCGGCGTAGTGCAACACGCCATCCCAGCGCAGCACGTGCGGCACCAGGTTGTCGGCACAGATCGTAAGGGCATCGGCATCGACGAAGCACCCCCACCCGCAACCCCCGAAGGCTATATGCAGGTCGGCGGCGGCAAGCTGCGCCCGTTTGTAGAAGGGAACTGACCGCCCGCGCCAACAGGCGATATCGGCAAAGGAGGGGAGGGCGGCCAGCAGGCCGACCAAGCGCTCGGCCGAGCCGCCGGCCGCTGCCACAAGGCGGCTGAAATCGCCGCCGTAGTCGTTCAGGAGGAAAGTGCCGAGCTGGTTGAGGGATGCGGCAAATTCGGCAAGAAGCTCGCAGGCTGCAGGGCTGCCTTGGCTGAGACCGAAGATCCGGGCACAGTCATCGCTGTTCAAGCGGGCGAGTTCGGCGGCGGATAGCGGACCATGCCGCGCGAAATGGGCGGTGAGGGCGGCGGCGACGGTGAGGAAACCGGATTGCTCCGGGCGGGCGAAGATGGCGGGGAAATAGCCGGAGCCGAAGTTGACGGCATCGAGGGTAACCAGAAAGGCGAGGGTCGCCTCGCCGCGCCCCAGGTAGTGGCAGGCGGGGTCCATCTGCGGCAGGACGAGCCGCTGCGGGTCGAGGGCGGCGGCGTAGCGAGGGATGGCCGCCTCAGCGATCCGCACCTGCCGGGCAGCTGTCGCAACCTCGGCGCAGGCGGCACGCACTTCTTCGAGCAAAGTGGTCGCCATCCGGCGGCTAGACCGGCGGCTTCTTGTCGACCGACAGCAGCTCGATGTCGAAGTGAAGATCCTTGCCCGCCAGCGGGTGATTGCCATCGAGAGTGACGGTCGTCTCGGTCAGGGCGGTAACCAGAAGCAGCAGTCTCTCGTCATCCTCACAAGTGACCTCGAGCTGCCGGCCTACCTGCAACTCGAGGCCGGCGGGCAGCCGGCTGAGCTCCACCGTATCGACATACCGTTCATGGTGCGGCCCGTAGGCCTGTTCGGCCGGGACGGTTACGCTTTTTTTCTCGCCCAGGTACATGCCGGTCACCGCCGCCTCAAAGCCGGGGACGACCTCCTCCTTGCCGAGAATGAAATGGAGCGGGCGGTCTGCCGGCGAGGCGTCGAACACGGTCCTGTCGTCCAGCCTGCCGGTATAATGTACCTTGACGATGTCTCCCTTGTCTGCCCGGATCATACGCAGCTTCCTTTCCGCGTGGTGAGAAATGTCTCTTGATAACCCGAGCGGGCCGGCGCTGTCAACCCGAATGCCCGGGCACAGCAAAGCACTCCGCTGACAAGGTTGCCCGAAATGACCTCTAGCGCAAGGGTAAGCAAGGTCTGCCCTGAAATCCTTGACGAACACCAATTTGCTGGTTCACTTGTAAGCATTCCGTTGCGGGGCGCGTCCCGCCAAACCGTCATCAGGGGAGGTGCGAAATGAAAAGTAAATCTTTGCAATACAAGCTTTCCATCCTGACAGGCTTTCTCGTGGCAGTCCTCGTCATGGCTGCCGGATCTGTGGCAGCCGCGGAAAAAGGGATGATGGACATGATCAAGGAAGTGGCCAAGGAGAAGGGAGTGCTCGGCGTGGCGAGTTTCGACCCCCAAGGGAATCTCGTCCTGCCGGAAGGTTATCGCCAGTGGGTCTTTGTCGGCGCCCCGGTTACCCCCAACGACATGAACGCTGGGAAGGCCGCCTTCCCCGAGTTCCACCACGTCTACATCGACCCGGGAAGCTTCAAGCAATACCAGGAAACCGGCAAATTCCGCGACGGCACGGTGATCGTCAAGGAACTGGTGAGTGTCGGAGCGAAGAAGGGGGCCAGCGGCAACGGTTACTTCCCCGGCGAATTCACCGGCCTGGCGGTATCCGTTAAAAATTCGGTCCGCTTTGCCAACGAGCCCGGCAACTGGGGCTATTTCGGCTTCGACGCCGGGGACGGAAAGTCGCTGATGCCTACCGCCAGGGTGCAGCCGACCGAGGCGTGCAGCCCTTGCCACCAGAAAAATGCTGCCCAGGACTTGGTCTTCACCCAGTACTACCCGGTGCTGCGGGCAGCCAAGCCGAAATAGGCCGCAGTAAAATGATTGATGACCAGCATGAGAAAAGGCGGCCCGGAAGGCCCGCCTTTTCTCATGCTGTCCCCCACCTTGGCAAAGAAGAAGAGCGGCTCTTTTGTTCCACCGAGAAATTGAATCCGGCCGGACTCAAGGCTTGAGCGGCTCGGGGTTGCAGAGATCTGTCGCCTCGTTGGCCCGTGCGCCGCAGTTGGCGCAGAGAAAGGCCGGCCGGTCAGAGCGCCGACGTACCTCTTCGGTCATCCCCTTCTCCATCAGGTGACAGAGATGGTCGCGGTGTTGCTGCGGACCGGAACAGACGTTGTAGGCTGCGGCTTTTTTCGATTTTTCACCCATGGTCCTTCTCCTCGGCTGCAGCGGCCGTCAAGAGGGTGCCGCTTTGCCCAAGTATACTGGAAAAATCAGCCGGCGGCAGCGGCGGGGAGCGCGGAACGGGGAAACGGCGGCCCGAAGTTTTCTGCCCGGCGCCTTGTCTTCCTCATGCGGTTGAGGGTATTATGAGTGGCCGGCACGGTCGTCCCGTGACCAATTTCCGCCCGGAGGCTCCCTGATGACCCTCGATCCCGACCTGATGGAACGGCTGCGGCGGGTACTCGCCGCCGTCGAGCCGATGCTCCCCAAGCCCGTCGCCGAAATCGACTGGAACCGGTGCATCGCCGCCAACTGGCGCCGCCACTCGCTGGCCGGCTACCTCGAGCCGGCGCCGAATCTCGATCCCATCGTTCTCGAAGATCTGCTGGGAATCGACGAACAGAAACGCGCCGTGGTCGAAAACACCCGCCAGTTTCTCAAGG
>DATBML010000470.1:0-2731 GCA_036554885.1 Desulfuromonadales bacterium | reverse complement strand
GCGACCAGACGAAGGTGTTGTAGGAAACCCCGACGCCGGCCAGTTCGGGGAAATAGTAGTGATTGTGGTAGCTGCCGGAGACCCGCATGATAAGCAGGCCCATTTGCTCTTCCTGGCGGTCGAGGCCGCGTTGCCGCCGGTAGCTGAGGGCGTCTTCGCTCATGGTGCTGGCGAAGATGGCGCGTACCGCTTCTTCGAGCCGGGCGCAGCGCTCCTCGGGGGCACCCTGGTTGGCCAGGAAGTAGCTGTCGTACTTGCCGGCGAAAGCGTTGCCGAAACCGTCCTCAAGCAGGCTGCTGGAGCGGACGATGATCGGGTACTGCCCGAAATATTCGAGCATCTGCTGGAAGACCTCGCGGATCTCCTCCGGGAAGGTGCCGCCGCGCATCTTCTCGCGCAGTTCGGCGGCCGCTTCGAAGTAGCCGTCCTCCGTCTTCTGCCGCATCAGCAGCCTCCACCAGCCGTTATGGACAATGTAGGAGTAATAGACGTCGGATCCGACGAAGAAGGAGTCGTGGCGCTCGAGGTGCTTCTCCCACTCGAAGCCGGAATCGCTCAGCAGGATGCGCCGGGCCAACAGCATGCCGACCGCCTTGCCGCCGATGAAGCCGGTGCCGATCATGCGACCCTTGATCTGCAGCAGGTCTTCAAGAGAGAAATAGGCCCGGGCCAGGGATAGGATTCGGTCTTCGCGGCCGATCATCAACCGGCAGAGCTGGTCGATCATCTGCTCGCGCGCTTCGGCGGCGCCCGGTGTCACGAGGAGATCTTCGGCCTGCAGAAAGAGCCGGTCCCAATAGTCGAGCTGGCGACGGCTGCTTTCGGTGCCGCGACGGCTGATGCTGGAGAGCAGGTCGGTGGCATCGCAGCTGCTGGTCACCGGCAGGAAGCGCTCGCCCTGCTGGGCGTGCGGCAGGAACATGGTGGGTGAGTGACGCTGCCAGACCTTGATCGGGTGCACATGCACGGCGTCGCGCCATTTGTGGATGCCGATCATGACCTGGGTGGTTTCGCGGATGCGGGCGGTGGTCTTGAAGGAATGGCTGCCGCGCAGCAGGCCAAAATAGGCGACCGTGTCGAGGTCGAAGAGATAGGGACAAGTCACCCGGAAGAAGTTGCCGATCATCAGATCGGTTGCCCACGCCGAGAGCAGGTCGGAGAGGCAGTCGAAGACGTAGAAGGCACCGCGTCCCTCTTCCGTGATGATGGCGTGGACACGGGATGCGAAGGATTCGAAGCCGCGCAGGGCATCGAGCTTGTAGGTGACTACATTGGGCGCCGGCTGAACCAGAGGTTCATGCCGGCCGAAGCGCATGTAGACGATCCGTTTCCCCTCCTGCAGGGAGGTGCGAACGAAAGGGGTGACAAAAGCGCGGTAGTCGGCGATGCTGTCGATGCGCCAGACAACGTTGTCGCCGATGCGCAAGGCGTCGAGGATTTCGTCGAGTCCCTGCAGTCCGGTGCTGACCCGTTCTGTTGAATTCTCTGCTGAATTCATGTGCACGCCTCACGCAATAAAGTAAGAGATGATTAAAAAAACCGCACATCGATGCTTATAGCACGTCATTCAACCTGCCGACAAGTGCTTTGCACGGCCGCCTGAAAGAATGGGTTGACCATGCTTGAGACCGTTTGACGCTGCCGGCAAAAAGAGCTATGTTGGCTTGTCTCGACGCCGGGAGCGAGATGTAACCGACTGCCCCGCTTTTCCCTGACCCGAGGTACGTAATGCCTGCCGGATTGACTTTCCGTCCTTTGCCGCAATCGCTGTTCCGCTGCCTTCTGCTCATGGGTCTGCTCGGTCTGGGCGCCTGCGCCCCGCCGCCTGCACCGCCGGCCGTTCCCGCGCCGCCCGTCATCCCGGCACCGCCCGTCGTCCCTGAACTGCCGCCCCCGCCGACCAGGGTCCCGGTGCTCGAGGCAGTACCTTGGGAGATGGTCGAAGGCTGGCCGGGCGAGGACCCGGGCGCGGCGCTGATCGCTTTTCGCCAAAGCTGCCGGGCGATCGGCAGGAAGCCGGTATGGGAGCAGGTCTGTGCCGAGGCGGGCCGGATCGACCCGATCGACGAGACGGCGGTGCGCACCTTCTTTACCGACAGTTTCATCCCCTATCGGGCCAGCCGTCCGGACGGCAAGGAGAGCGGCCTGATCACAGGTTATTACGTCCCTGACCTCGCCGGCAGCCGCACCCCGACAGAACGATTTGCTTGGCCCCTCTACGGAGTTCCGGATGACCTGCTGATCATCGACCTGCGCAGCGTCTATCCCGAGATGGCCAACTACCGGCTGCGCGGGCGTCTGGTCGGCCGCCGTGTCGTCCCCTACTGGGACCGTGCGGAAATCGACGGCGAGCAGGCCCCCCTGAAGGGGCGCGAGCTGCTCTGGGTGGAAGATCCTGTTGAACTCTTCTTCCTGCACATTCAGGGGTCGGGGCGGATTACCCTCGAAAACGGCGAGCGGGTGATGGCGCACTATGCCGACCAGAACGGTCATCCCTTCCGCTCCATCGGCAAGCTCCTACTCGAGCGGGGCGAGATGACCCGCGAGCAGATGTCGATGCAGAACATTCGTGCCTGGGCCCGCAGCCACCCCGAGGAGACGCGCAGCCTGCTTGCCGAGAACCCGAGCTACGTGTTCTTCAGCGAGCTGGCCGCCGACGACCGGCCGCCACCCGGCGCCCTCGGCGTCCGGCTGACCGCCGAGCGCAGTCTGGCCGTCGACACGCGCACCA
>DATBML010000202.1:0-3688 GCA_036554885.1 Desulfuromonadales bacterium | reverse complement strand
GCATTCTCTTGCCGCAAGAAGGCCATGAAGCACCGAACCGTCTTTGAAGGGGCAGGCGTGGCGAGGCAGATTGCCCGACAACCCATTCAGCGGGGGAGACCAAGAAAGGCGATGGTCGATTCCAGAGTGCGATTCACCACCTGCTCCCAGGCGATACCGGCCCGTCGCACGACGTTCAGGGCAGCGGCGAACTCTCCGACCCCCTGGGCGATGTGGGCATCGCTGCCCAACGTCACCGGTGTGCCGAAGCGGGCGCAGAGGCGGGCGATCGCCAGACAGTTCCCCTCACTCCCCTTGCGGCTAAGGGCAAAGGAGGAGTTATTGATCTCCAGAGCCGTGCCGGTCTCCGCCGCCTTGCGGGCCACCGCCTCGTAGTCAAGGGGGAACACGGGGTTGCCCGGGTGCGCAACAACCCTGACCCACGGTTGCTCCAGCACTTCCAGCAATGCCCGGGTGTTCGCCGCCGCCCCCCGGCCGTCAAAGCCGCAATCCTCGTGGAAGCCGGCCATGACCAGGTCGAGGCTGCCCAGAATTTCGTCGGCAAGATCGAGCCTCCCCCCTTCAACAATATTGGCCTCGACGCCGCGCAGGATGCGCACCCCATGCAGGCTCTCGGGAACGAACCGCAGGGCGGCGAAATGGTAGGGGTGGGGGCCGCCGGGCAGCGCCGGGCCGTGGTCGGTCATACCGACAAGGCGCAGCCCCTTGCCGGCGGCCTCCCGGGCAATTTCGTCGAGGGTGCTGTAGGCGTGGCCCGAGGCCAGGGTGTGGACATGCAGGTCAGCTTCGGGGGTGACAAAACAGGACATGGTACTCCTTGTTCGGCGGCAAGAAACGAATCAATCACCTGTATGGCGACTTCTCATACTAGCACAATCTCCCCAGCCCCTTGCAAACATGAAGAATATCGACAAAAATCCCTTGAGGGAGCGGCGCAATCCATGGTATGTTTCCGCTCTTGCACAGAATCGACCCCATGGACGTACCCACCACCATGAATCATGACCAAATCCTTTCCCGAATCAGCCGCCCTTCCCGTTACCTCGGCGGCGAACTGGGGAGCATAAAAAAAAATCCGGCAGGGGTCGACGTCTCTGTCGCCCTGGCCTTCCCCGACGTCGACGAGGTGGGGATGAGCCACCTCGGTCTGGCCATCCTCTATCACGTACTCAACGGCCTCGACTGGGTGGCGGCCGAACGGGTCTACGCCCCCTGGCCCGATTTCGAGGAGCATCTGCGCGCCACGCGGACGGAGCTCGCCTCGCTGGAGACGGAACGACCACTGCGGCGCTTCGACGTCGTCGGCTTCACTCTACAGTACGAGCTTTCCTACACCAACCTGCTCAACATGCTCGATCTTGCCGGCATCCCCCGCCGCCGGGAGCAGCGCGGAGAGAACGACCCACTGGTGGTGGTCGGCGGCCCCTGCGCCTTCAACCCCGAGGCTCTTGCCGACTTCATCGACTGCGCGGTCATTGGTGACGGCGAAGAGGCGGTGGTCGAGCTGTGCACCGCGGTGCGCAAGGCCAAGAAGGAGGGCGGAAATCGCGCCGCCCTGCTCGATCGCCTCAGCACCATCGAGGGAATCTATGTCCCGTCGTTGTTCGCAGTCGACTACCGGCCGGACGGGACCATTGCGGCGATCACTCCCCGGCGGCCGGGATATGCGAAGGTGCGCCGGCGCTTTCTGGCCGACCTCGAGAGTGCCGAATACCCGACTTCACCCATCGTTCCCTTCATGAACACCGTTCACGACCGGGTGGCGGTCGAAATCGCCCGCGGCTGCACCCGCGGCTGCCGCTTCTGCCAGGCAGGCTACATCTACCGCCCCGTACGCGAGCGATCCCCACGGCGCCTCGCCGAGATCATCGACCGGTCGTTGGCCCGCTCCGGCTATGAGGAGGTGTCGCTGCTTTCCCTCTCCACCGGCGACTACGCCTGTATCGAGCCGCTGCTCAAGGGACTGATGGAGCGCTACGCCGACGAGAAGGTGGCCATCTCCTTCCCCAGCCTGCGGGTCGGCTCGCTGACCCCGGAACTAATGGAAGAGATCAAAAAAGTGCGCAAGACCGGTTTCACCCTCGCCCCGGAAGCGGGGACCGACCGGCTGCGCCAGGTAATCAACAAGGGGATCACCGAGGAAGACCTGCTGGCGACCACCCGCACGGCCTTCACTCTCGGCTGGCGGCTGGTCAAGCTCTATTTCATGATGGGGCTGCCGACTGAGACGGAAGAGGACCTGTCTGCCATCGTCGAGCTGGCTGCAAAGGTCAAGCGTACCGGCAAGGGGACGCAGGGGGGAGCTGATGTCAATGTCGCCGTTTCCACTTTCGTACCCAAGCCGCACACCCCTTTTCAGTGGGAACCGCAGCTCGGCATCGAGGAGACCCTGCGCCGGCAGAGACTGCTTCGCGAGGGGTTGCAGACGAAAAAGCTGCGCCTGAAGTGGCATGAGGCGAAACTCTCCTTTCTCGAGGGCGTTTTCGCCCGCGGTGACCGACGCCTGGGCACGGTGCTGGAAAAAGCGGTAGATCTTGGCTGCCGCTTTGACGGCTGGCGCGACCACTTCGACTTCGATCGCTGGCAGCAGGCCTTCGCCGCCGCTGGCCTCGACCCCGCCTGGTATCTGCGGGCGCGGTCCGAAGATGAAATCCTCCCCTGGGATCACATCGACTGCGGCAGCCCGAAAGAATTCTTTCTCCGCGAGCGCCGCCTGGCGCTGTCCGGCAGCTACACTCCCGACTGCCGCAGCGGGGAGTGCAGCGGCTGCGGGGTCTGCGATTTTGAAGAGCTGCGGATGCGCTTGACGACGCACGACGAACTCTCCCTGCCGCCGCAACCGCCGGCCGAACCGCCGGGGGACGAGGAGCGCTACAAGGTGCGTCTGCAGCTGCGCAAGGACGGCAAGGCCCGCTTCGTCAGCCACCTGGAGTTCATGACGGTGGTGCACCGGGCGGCACGCCGGGCCGGCATCCCGGTCCGTTTCTCCGGCGGCTTCCACCCGCAACCGCGCATCTCCTTCCCCGACGCCCTGCCGCTGGGGGTGGAGAGCGACGCCGAGATCCTCGATTTCGAACTCTTCCGGCACTGGAGCGCCCGCGAAGTGGTCGAGTCACTCAACACGCAACTGCCTGAAGGTTTCCACGTGCTCGAGGCAGCAGCACTGCACTGGCAAACCCCGGCACCCTCTGTTAGCATTAAAGAGGTGGTCTACCGGGTCGAATTGCCGGTCGACTCCCCGGCCGATCTCGCCGGGCGACTGGCCGCGTTTCTCGCCGCGGCTGAAGTGCCGGTCACGCGGGAGAAGGGGACAAAATCCGTGGAACTGGATCTGCGCCGGGATGTCCACGGCCTGGAACTCGCCGACGGCGCCCTCTGGCTGATTGTCGCCAAGGGGAGTCCGGTCCGGCTGGCGGCCCACCTGCTCGGTCTTGAGCCGGAGGCGGCCCGGGAACTGCGCATCCGTAAGACGGCGGTGGTGCTGGAGTAAGAACCTCATCCGTCCGATGAGTCCGATCCGACCGATCGGTCCGATCCAAAATTCGTTTTTAAAGCTTTTCAGATATAAAAATTTAGATTTCCGGAGGTGACATGACCAAAGAACTGGTCATCAACACCACTTCCCACGAAACCCGGGTGGCGCTGCTGGAGAACGGCCATATCGCCGAACTCTACATCGAACGCAGCC
>DATBML010000193.1:0-4629 GCA_036554885.1 Desulfuromonadales bacterium | reverse complement strand
CTCGTCGCAACGCTGAGCGGCGTTGCGGACCTGGATCAGCATCGGCACCAGAAAGATAACAAGGACCAGCAGCAGGAAGGCAATGACCAGCGCCACAATGTCAATCTGCATCGGCATAGACGAACCCTTTCTTGGACGGTTGAAAAAGATAACCGTAGATCTGGATCAATTACAGCATATTCCCGTCCGTTTGCAATGATATGAATCGCTTGTCAGCGTTCGAACAGCAACGCCTCGGCGATGGTGAGCCGCTCCCGGTCGGGAGGCCGGCCATGAAACATTTCCGAGACGAACAGGGCGTTGATGGCGGCCAGCGTGGTGTTGAGACGGTCCAGATCGATGACCGCGCCCGCCGGTAGCGCGTCGATGCCGCGGAAATTCTCGGGGCAGTAGTCGATGCGCCGCGCCTCTCCCTCGCCGGTCAGCAACGGCAGGCCGTGCGTCCTGCAAATGATCGGCCGGGCCGCGTACAGCAGGCAGTCTCCGTCTTTCAGCAGGGGGCAGGGGCCGTCGGCAGCCGACCGGCGGGCCCGCTCGCGGATCGCCTCGGCCGCCGTCTCGGGCAGGCCTTCCAGTGCCAGCGCCAGAGCCACCCCTTCCACCCAGAAGAGGCTCAGGTGCCGGCAGCAGGCATCACAACCGCGGCGGCAGGCAATCTGCGCGCGGAATTCCGTTTCGATGCTCTGGCCCAGGGCATCGAGGCGCTCGACCAGGACGCGATAATTGTTGAGACTGTCCATTCTCTGTCCTGCAGATGGGGAAAACGATTCCCGGAAGCATAGCCGCGGCCGCCTGACCGGTCAAGGGGCAAGCAGGCAAGCAACGGATTCAAAGGATGCTGCGGAAGCCGTCCACGGCGTACTGAACGGCGAGAAAGGCGAGCAGCAGGCCCATGATCCGGGTCAGGATGGCGGTTCCCAGCGAGCCGACCCAGCGGACCAGATCGTCGGCCCGCCACAGAAAGAGCAAGGTGACGGCGAACACGACGGCGGCAGCGGCGAGCAATGCCAGCCAGTCGAGGGGCGCGGCAGCCCGGTCGGCGAAAATCAGGGCGGTGGCGATCGCCCCCGGCCCGGCCAGCAGGGGGACGGCCAGCGGGGTGATGGAAATATCCTCCTTGGCTTCCGCCAGGCGCTCTTCCCGGCGGCTGGTCCCGGTCCCGGTCGGCCGGCCATAGAGCATCTCCAAGGCGATGATAAAGAGCAGGACGCCGCCGCAGATCCGCACCGAAGCCGTCTGAATGCCGAAATAGCCCAGCAGCAGCGGCCCGATCACAATAAAGAAGGCAACAACCAAAAAAGCCGCAATGCAGCCGCGGCGGGCCATGGGGCGGCGCTCGGCGGCGGTGTTGTGCGGGGTGATCGCCAGAAAGACCGGCACCCCTACTACCGGGTCGACAATGATGAAAAGCTGCACCGCAAACGCGGTGAAAAGCTCAATGGCGCTTGCCATCCTAATCCTGCTCCTCGGTGGGAATCGGCGACACCGGCAGGCCGAGATCGGCCGGGGCGGCGTCGAATGCGCTCACGTCACCCACCAGGACCACCGCCTGCCGGTCCGGATGCAGATGCTCGCGGGCGGCGGCCAGCACATCCTCGGCCGTCACTGCCGCGACCCGGTCGCGATAGGTCTCCAGGTACCCGGGAGGATAGCCGTAGAAATCGAGCCGCAGGAGCTGGCTGACCACCTCATGGCTGTCGGTGAAACCGAAGACGAAGGAGTTGACCAGGCTCTCCCGCGCCAGGGCGAGTTCGCCGGCCGAAACCGGCTCCTCCCGCATCTCCGCCATCAACCGGCGCAGCAGCCGGACCACTTCGAGGGTCGAGGCGCTCTTGGTCTCGCAGCCGGCAATGAATGGCCCGGGCAGACGCCGCCCGACCTGGAAATAGGAGTAGACCGAATAGGCCAGGCCGCGATTGGAACGGACTTCCCGCATCAGCCGCGAATTGAAGCCGCCGGCGCCGAGAATGTAGTTCATCACCCGCACCGCGTGCAGATCGGGGGCCGACTTGTCGATGCCGAGTTCGCCGATCAGGACCGTGGTCTGCGGGACATCCTTCTGTCCCACCAGCACCACGGGAGCGGGAGCAGCGGTGACGACGGGGACCGACTGGGGGCTGAAAGCGGCACGCGGCCAGTCGCCCAGCGTCCGCTCGATGAGCGCGAGCAGCGCCGTTCGGTCGAAATCGCCGGATATCGCCAGCCAGAGGTTGTCGGGATGGAAATAGCGGCGGTGGAAATCGATCAGGTCGTCGCGCCGGATGGCGGCAACCGTTGCCACCGTCGGCGTCCGGCCGAGGGGATGGTCGCCGTAAATGGCCTTCATCAGGGCGCGGGAGGCAATCGACTCCGGCTCGTCGTTCTGCCGCCGAATCCCTTCGATTGCCTGCTTGCGGGCCAGTTCCAGCCGTTCCGGAGCGAAGGCGGGCCGCCGCAACAGATCTGCCAGGATGCCCATCCCCGCTTCAAGGTCGCCCGCCTGCACCGAGAGGTCGAGGGAAGTGGCATAGGTATCGGTGGCAACGCCGAGGTCGGCGGCCAACCGTTCCAGGGTCCGGTCGAGCGCATCGGGGGTGGCGTCGCCCGCCCCGCCGGTCCGCAGGGCAGCGGCGAACAGGTCCCCCAGTCCGGTCTTGTCCGCGGGGTCGCCGATGGAGCCTGCCTCCAGCATGGCGGTGACCCGCACCAGCGGCAGTTCGCGATCCTCCTTGAGATAGAGGCGGATGCCGTTCGGCAGCTCGACAGTTTCAACCTGCGGCACATGGAAAACCAGCGGGGGAAAGGCGAGCCGGTCGGGGCGAGCCTCCCGCAGGGAAGGTGCGCAGCCCGGCAGCAGCAGAACCAGCAGGAAATACGGCAGCAGACGAGTCCGGCAGCGCATCATTGTTCTCCTCCCTTGCCCAGGGTCACCACGACCCGGTTGGCGGGGGTGAACCAGGTGCCGGCGGTTGTCATCACTTCTTCGGCGGTAATGGTCTCCACCTCCCGGTCATAGGTGACCAGATAGCGCCAGTCGTCGGCAACCGTCTGGTAGTAGGTCAACATCCGCGCCAGCCCATTGTTTCCCTGCAGCATGCGCAGCCGGTCGACGCGCAGCCGGTTGCGGGCCTGCTCCAGCTCTTCGGCCGACACCGGCTCTTTCGCCAGACGCTCAAGCTCGGCGTAGATGGCCGCCTCCACTTCGCCGGTTGTGTGCGGATGGCGCGGCACGGCCGAGATCACGAAGAGGTTGGGGTAGCGGGAACCGGGCGCCCCGTAGGTGCCGACGCTGGTCGCCAGCTCCTTCTCCACCACCAGCGAGCGGTAAAGACGCGAGGTCCGTCCCTGGGAGAGGAGCAGGTCGATCAGATCGAAGACGTAATCGTCACGCGTGGGCAGGGTCGGCTTGTGGAAAGCGACGGCCAGCTGGGGCTCGGCGTCGAACTGGATATGCAGGCGCTTTTCGCCGCGCTGGCGAGGCTCCACGGCGGTGACCGGCGGCACCGGCGTTCCCGGCGGGATCGGGCCGAAGTAGCGCTCCACCATGGCGATGGCGGCGGCGGTGTCGATGTCGCCGACCAGGGCGATGACGGTGTTGACCGGGGCATAGTAGCGGTGAAGAAAATCCCGGGTTTCGGCCAGCGAGAGGTTGCTGATGTCCGAATCCCAGCCGATCACCGGATGCCGGTAGGGATGGACGGTGAAGGCGGCGGCGATGAGATTCTCGTAGAGCATGCCGTCGGGGCTGCTCTCGTAGGAGCGGCGCCGCTCTTCCCGCACCACCTCCCGCTCGGTGTAGAACTCGCGCAGCACCGCATTCTGCATCCGGTCCGCCTCGATGGCCGCCCACAGCTCAAGCTTGTTGGCGGGCAGCGAAATCAGGTAGGTGGTGAGGTCCTTGCTGGTGAAGGCGTTGTAGCCGACCCCGCCGTTTTCGCCGTAGATGCGCGAGAACTCGTCCTTGACCACGAACTGCTTGTGCTCCTGCTGCAGCCTGGCCAGTTTCTCGCCGAGCTCGGCCAGCTGCCGCGGATCGGCGTCCGGACGGTTCTTCAGCGCATCGAGCGCCGAGCCGACCTTCTCGATCTCCTCCAGCAGCGGCTTCTCCCGGGCGTAATCGGTGGTCCCCAGGGTCTTGGGTCCCTTGAACAGCATGTGCTCGAGCAGGTGGGCCACCCCCCGCTGCTGGCTGGTCTCGTGGACCGAGCCGACGCCGATGGTGATGTAGGCGGCAAAGGTCGGCGACTCGTGGCGCTCGACAACGAGCAGCTTGAGGCCGTTGGCGAAGGTGTGCTCGCGGACCTTCTCTTCCAGGGGCTGGGCGGCGGCCGCCGAGGCAAAGAGGCCAAGAAGCAGCAGGGCGGCGCAAAAACGCCGCAGCGAAAGCATCATCGTCATCTTGCTCCTTTATCTGTGGGGAATGTCCGAAATGCGTGTAACTATAGCCTGCCGCGGCCCGGGGGTCCAGACGGTATCGATGAGAATTCTGACTTACAGAGTGACCCGACCCGACAACGGGCCAGGTCGCTGAGCCGCGAGCTTTCAGCGAGACGGCTCCAGTGGCGTGTTGGGCTCTGTCTTTTCGTGCAGCCTTAGTGCATAGTCCACACCCATGACAGTGCAATCTAACGTTGCGTTGCCTCTTTCGTA
>DATBML010000189.1:0-3405 GCA_036554885.1 Desulfuromonadales bacterium | reverse complement strand
GCGAGCTGAAAGCGCCTGACCGCCTCGAGCAGCTGCTCGGCGAGGGCCGAGAGGTCCTGGGCCGAATGGGCCATTTCCTCCATCGAGGCCGATTGCTCCTCGGTCGCCGCCGAGACCTCCTGGGTGGCCGCGGCATTGTCGGTGACGACGCGGGAAATCTCGTCGATCGCCGCCACCATCCCCTTGGCCCCTTCGGCCTGCTTCTGCGATAGCTCGGCGATGCTGGTCGCCTTGGTCTGGGTAGCGACGGCGGTCTGAATGATTTCTTCGAAGGCGCTGCTGGTGGTGTCGAGCGCTGCCCGCTCACTGTCCATTTCCCGGATGCTTTCCTGCATCGAGGACTGGACCTTCTGGCTTTCCTCACGGATCGACTCGATCAGCCGGGTGATTTCCGCCGCCGAATCACTGGAGGAATCGGCGAGCTTGCGGATCTCTTCGGCGACCACGGCGAAACCACGGCCGTACTCGCCGGCCCGGGCCGCCTCGATGGTGGCGTTGAGCGCGAGCAGGTTGGTCTTCTGAGCGATGCCGGTGATCACCTCGACGATCTTGCCGATCTTCTGCACCTGCGTGCCGAAGGAGACGATCTGCTCGCCACTGCGCTCCACATCGCCGAGCACCTGCTTCATCTTCGCCATCGAATTGCGGGCGATTTCCCCGCCGCGCTGGGCGGTGCGGGCGGTGTCGCTGGCCGAGGCGGAGAGCTTCTTGGCGGAGGCGGCGATCAGGTCGATGGAGACGGCCATCTCCCGAATCAATCGGGACGACTTTTCCACCATCTCCGCCTGGGTTTCGGCGCCGCGACTGATCTGCTCGACGGTGTTGGCCATCTCCTGGGTGGAAGCCGTCATCTCTTCGGAAGTGGCCGAGAGGCCATGCGCCGATTCGGCGGCCCTGACCGCCGAGGCCCGGATGGTGCCGACCAGCTCGCGCAGACTCTCGACCACCAGGTTGAGGGAGGCGGCGAGGTCGGCTGTCTCGTCCGGAAAACTGCTCCGGGGGAGACGGACGGGTTCGGAGAGGTCCCCATGGCTGAGACGCTCGGCCGCCTCCCGCAGATGCCGGATGTTGGCCGTGAACGCCCTGGAAAAGAACCACCCCAGCACCAGGCCCACCAGGATGGCACAGGCGACGGCAACGAACTGCTGCATTTCCTCGGGAATACCGAGCGAGGGGACCAGCAGATTCAGAAATACGACGGAGCCCACCACGATGATGAAGCCGGCCACGAATTTGTAGGTGATTTCTACGCGCATCTATCCGCTCCTTCCGCCCCGGCCGGGCGGGTCTTAATTACATTACGTGCAGTTCCCCCTGAGCAGTCATCGTGCAGGGAACAGAGACGCCCCACCGGGTAGAGACGCCCGCCGGGGCGTCTCTACGCTAACCGCCGGTAGATCCGCTCGCCGGCGCATTCGGCGGCAAATAGTCGTCGGCTCTCGCCCAGCAGCATTTCGGCCTTCCCCAGGACCAGAATCCCGCCGACCGGCAGCGCCGCCGCGAAGCGCTGCAGGATGTTCTCCTGCTCCTCCCGGGAGAAGTAGATCAACACATTGCGGCAGACGATCAGGTCCGCCCGGGGATAGGCCGGCGCCGTCAACATGTTGTGACACTCGAAACGCACCAGGCGCCGGATCGACTCGGCCAGCCGCAACCCCTTGCCCTCCGGCGTAAAGTAGCGCTCCCGCACCGCCGCCGGCACTTCGGCCAGCCGTTGCGGTTCATACAGGCCGGCCCGGGCGCTTTCAAGAATGGCGGCGCTGATATCGGTACCGAGAATGTCGACCTTGACTCCCGGCGGCGCCATTTCCTGCAGCAGCAGGGCAAGAGAATAGGGCTCCTCACCGCTGGCGCAGCCGACACTCCACAAACGCAGTGTCCTGCGCCCTTCGGCCTGCACCCGGCGCAGCAGTTCCGGCAGGACCTGCCGCTCGAGCAGGACAAAGGTCGAGGGGTTGCGAAAGAACTGGGAGACGTGGATGGTCAGCGCGGCCATCAGGGCATCCAGTTCCGCCTCGTCCCGCTCCAGCAGAGCCAGGTACGGCCGGGCTTCGCTGAAGCCCCGGGCGCGGACTCGGGTGGCGATGCGACGCTTGACGCATCGGTCCTTGTACATGGCGAGGTCGAAGCCGCGCTTCGCCAGCAGGATGCGGCAGACCTCCCGGAATTCCACCTCCGGGAATTCACTCCCCACGAAAGGGGCGGGGCGGCTGCCGCCGGTCGCCTCTGTGTTCACCGGCAGGCCCTTCTGCCTGGAAAATCTCGGGTTAAAGACAAGCAGGTTGAGTAAAGCATTCTCACGCTCGTTCGCTCCGCTCACTTAAGGCGCAAAGACCGCCAAGGAAGGCCAAGCCCGATTTTCTTTGCGCTCTTTGCGCCTTGAGCGAATGCAATGAGCGGGCGTGGGATGCTTTTACATGATCTTCGAGTGGATCCCATCTTTCAGCCGCCTCGACCGAAATGATCATAACCGGTCTTCCGGGGCTCGATTGGGCGACCATCCCGGTCGAGGACGATCAGTCCTTCCTGCGGCGCGGTGACCTTCCCCAGGCGGGTCACCGGCACCCCGACAGATCCGGCCAACTCGGCCAGACCCGCTTCTCTCTCTGGCTGCACCGTAAAGAGCAGCTCGTAATCCTCGCCACCGGCCAGGGCCAGATCGAGCAGCGCCGGATCCAGCGCCAGTGCCCGGCGGAAAGGCTCGGAGAGGGGAAGCGCCGCCGCCTCGATCACGGCACCCACCTGCGAGGCGTCCAGGATGTGCCCCAGGTCAGCCAGCAGGCCGTCGGAAACATCGATCATGGCGGTGGGAATGGCAGCCCGCGCCAACGCCCGGCCGAGACCGGTCCGGGCCTCGGGGTCATGATGCCGGCGAGAGAGAAAGGGTGCCGGCTCATCTCCGGCCACTAACAGCCGAAGGGCGAGGCCGCTGTCGCCCAGGGTTCCCGAGACGTAGACGGCATCGCCCGGCCGTGCCCCGCTGCGGCGAATCAGCTCCCTCTCGGGGACTGCCCCCTCGGCGGTCACCGAGATCAGCAGCGGCCCCGGCGATCGGCAGGTGTCGCCGCCGGCCAGCGTGGCTCCGTAGTGCCGGGCCGCTTCGAGAAAACCGGCGACGAAGTCGTCGAGATCTTCCACGCTCATGCCAGGCGGAACGGCAAGCCCCAGGAAGAGGTGGCGCGGGGCTCCCCCCATGGCGGCGATATCGCTGACGTTGACGGCAACGCTCTTGCGTCCCAGCGTGCGCAGGTCGGTCCAGTCGCGGCGGAAATGGACCTGCTCGATCAGCAGATCGGTGGTGGTGAGCAGCAGCTCGCCCGGCGGCAGGCAAAGGGCGGCGCAGTCGTCGCCGATGCCCAGCCGCACCCCCGCCTCAGGGGGAACGGATCGGGCGATGCGGTCGAT
>DATBML010000182.1:0-5353 GCA_036554885.1 Desulfuromonadales bacterium | reverse complement strand
AGATCGACGGCGGCGCAGCGAATGCTGCAGGTACCGGTTTCACTGCCGTCCGCGTAGGTGATCAGCATGCGGCTGTGGCCGAACCTGTCCCGGTCCATGCCGCAATGGAAACAATCGGGATGCCTGGCCGTGTCCGTCTCCCCGCTTTGGACCGAAGTCGCAAAGGAAACCATACATAAAGCCGCCAGCACTGCCAATGTGATGCGAAGGCGCTGTACGATTTTATCTCCCGCCGCCGGCTTCATTTCCTGGCCAGCATGACATTGAGGAGCTTGCGCAGATCCTTCTCATTGATTTCGCCGAAAATCCGGAAGCGGATGATGCCCTCGCGATCGACCAGAAAGGTCACCGGGATGCCGAGAATGCCATATTGTTTTGCCACCGCGGAGTTGGAATCCAGCAGCACGGGGTAGCCCGGCTCCAGCTTGTCGATGAATTTCTTGACCACCAGGGGGGTCTCGCCCACGTTGATGGAAAGGGGCAGCAGATCCTTCCTGTTCTCCTGGTGGAGCAGCCTCAGGATGCGGATTTCCTCCCGGCAGTAGCCACAGGTGCTCCCCCAAAAGTGGAAAATCAGGATCTTCCCGCGGCCATTATCCGGCAGCTTGTACTGGCCCCCCGTCAGGTCGGAAAGGATAAAACCCGGAGCCTGCTCGCCCCGGACCGGCCCGGCCGCCTCCGCGGGCTGGACGAAAACCGGGCTCAACACCATGGCCGCCAGCAGAAATAGGGACCAGGATATCATGGACACGAGACGAGAGCAGCGTCGCACGTCGTACCTCCAGGGTGAAATCGATGAATTGTTCGGTTATTTCCTGCCGCCGCGCACCAGTCGGACATGCAGTCCCTGATTGTCGATGCGCTCGGTGCTGATATCGCCATATCCAAAGGCGACGAACCAGGCGCGCTTGGGGAAGCGGTGAAAAGGCGTGCTGCTCCAATACCACAAGGCCGGCGTAGCCGGAAACATATCCAGATCGATGGGTGTTTCGCGTTCGTAGTCGACCAGCGTTGCCAGTTCCTTGATCGTGGGCAGGCGCCAGTCCTTGAAGCCGGCCGTGCCGCCCCTGGTGTTCATGATTTCGACATTATTGAGGGCATCATCCCAGGAGTAGCCGGCGGCTTTGCCCTCGCAGCGGTTGCCGGCCTTGCGCCAGGTCTGGCCCTCGCTGCACTTTTTCCACATCAGGCCGCTGGTCTTGTCGGTCACCGTCCCATTCCCGTTGTCGACGAAAGGACTCTGGGCCGGGCCGGCTGTCCTGGCCGCGGCCGGCGGCGTCTGGTCCGAAGCTGCCGCTTCCGCACAAGGGACTCCGCGGTAACCCGTCATCAACAGCAGAGTCAGGGCCAGGATCAGCAATACATTCAAACGCATGGAAAATCTCCCGAAGTAATGGTGCAGAGCCTTTGGAAAAAAACCGGCACCGGGCAGGACGACCTTGAATCAGAGACCTTGGATCAGTGACCTGGTTTTTACTCGATAACGGTTGCCTTGTTGATGGTGACCGGCTCCTTCGGCACGTCCTGGTGCATTCCGGCGCTGCCGGTGGCGACCTGCTCGATCGCCCAGACCGCGTCCATGCCGTCGACGACCTTGCCGAAGACGGCGTAGCCGAAGACCGAGGGGCTGCTGCCGCCGTGGTCGAGGAACTTGTTATCGGCGGTGTTGATGAAGAACTGGGCGGTGGCGCTGTCAACCTCCTGGGTGCGGGCCATGGCGATGGTGCCGGTCTTGTTCTTCAAGCCGTTGCCGGCCTCGTTCTTGATCGGCGCCCGGGTACCCTTCTGCTTCATGTCGGCGGTCATGCCGCCTCCCTGGACCATGAACCCTTTTATCACGCGGTGGAAGATGGTGCCGTCGTAGAAACCCTCACGCGCATACGCGAGAAAGTTCGCAACGGTGACCGGCGCCTTGGCCGCGTCAAGTTCGATGAGAATTTCGCCTTTAGAGGTTTCCAGCAGGACGCTCGGATTCTGTGCACTCATGGGTAACTCCTTGATCTTTCGATTTTGTTGAGAAAGGCCTGAAAGCCATTAAGGATGCGCCACTTTAGCAAATGAGTGGCGATGCCGCAAGGAAGTTGAGTATGTTACACGGAACTCCCCCTCCCCTGGTGGGAGGGGGTGAGGGGGAGGGGGCAGGCTGGTCACACCGGTATCAAAGTGTCCGCTCGTCCCAGCCGCCCCCGAGCGCCTTGATAAGCGATACGCTTGCCTGCAGGCGTTGCCCCTGAACCTGGGTGGCCAGTTGTTCGGCGACGAGGGCTGAGCGCTCGCTGAAGACCACTTCGAGATAGCTCACCAGTCCGGCCCGGTATCGCTTGCCGGAGAGTTCCGCCGCGTCGCGGGCCGAAGTGGCGGCCTGCTGCAGCGCTGCCGACTGGTCGGCCAGATGATGCAGGTCGGAAAGGGCGTCTTCCACCTCACTGAAGGCCACCAGCACCTGTTGCCGGTAATTGGCCACAGACTCCTCCCAGGCGGCGCGGGCACCTTCCAGACCTGCCCGGTTGCGGCCGGCGTCGAAAATCGGCAGGGAGACGAACGGACCCAGGGCCCAGGCTCGATTGCCCCAGTTGAAAAGGGTGGAGAGCTCGTCACTGGCCCAGCCGGCGCTGCCGGTCAGGCTGACGACGGGGAAGAAAGCGGCCCTGGCGATGCCGATGCGGGCGTTGGCAGCCATCATCTGGCGTTCGGCGGCGGCGATGTCGGGCCGCCGCTCCAGCAGGTAGGAGGGGAGGTCAGGCGCTACAGCCGGCGGCTCGAGGTCGAGGTCGAGAGGGGCGGGCGACAGGGAAAAGTTCGCCACCGCCTCGCCGACCAGCACCGCAAGGCCGTGCTCGAAACCGGCCCGCCGCCGGCGCAGACCTGCCTCGTCGGCTTCAGCTGCCGCCAGTTCGGTTTCGGCACGGGCCACGTCCAGGCGGCTGACCTGGCCGTTCCTGAACAGGCTGTCCACCAGCCGCAGGTTTTGCCGGCGCAACTCGACGGTGCGCTGCAGCAGGGCAATCTCGGCATCGAGTGCCCGCAGGGCGAAATAGTCGCGGGCGATATCGGCGTGCAGGGTGAGCCGGACGTTTTCGAAGTCGGCCGCCGTCGCCTGATACTCGGCGGTTGCGGCCTCGACCGAGCGCCGCACCCGGCCCCAGAGGTCGATCTCGTAGTTCAGGTCGAAGGGAACGCTGAGGACGGTCGAGGTGAAGCCGTGCTCGAGGGGCGCCAGGGCATCGGGAGTGCGGCCGCGCGACAGGGCAGGGTCAAGGTCGATCCGGGGAAAACGGTCGGCTTCGCTGATGCGGGCCGCGGCGCGCGCCTGGTCGACCCGGGCCACCGCCGCCTGGAGGTCCTGGTTGGCGGTGCGGGCACGCTCCTGCAAATCATTCAGGGTCGAATCGCCGTAGATCTGCCACCACGCCTCCCGGGCGATGGCGTCGGCGGGAGCGGCTTCCTTCCATGGCGCGTCCTCGCGGAAGGCGGGGGTGGCGGTCACTTCCGGCCGGCGGTAGTCCGGTCCCAGGGTGCAGGCGGTGAGGAGGAAGGGGAGGCCGAAGATAAGGTGCTTCATCCAAGGGACTTTGCTCATGGAAAATCCTTGCTGGGCTGAATGTTGAACCTGGGAATTCGGCGTAGGGGCGACGCATGCGTCGCCCTGGCCTGTGCCCCGGCAGCCAAAAGCGGGCGAGGCATGCCTCGCCCCTACATTGGGAATGGATGCGGTAGGGGGCGCAATTCATTGTTCGCTAGGCGTGATTTATCACGCCCCTACATCATCATCCTTCAGATACAGAAAATGCCGGCGCCTCGGCCGCCGGTTGCGGAACCCGCCGGCGGGCAATGAGCAGGTAGGCGGTCGGCACCACGAAGAGGGTCAGCACCGTCCCCAGTGACATGCCGCCGACGATGACCCAGCCGATCGCCTGCCGGCTCTCGGCGCCGGCGCCATGGGCCAGGGCCAAGGGGAGGGCGCCGAGCACCATGGCGCCGGTGGTCATCAGGATCGGCCGCAGGCGCAGCGCGGCCGATTCGATCACGGCTTCCACCTTGCTCTTGCCTTCTTCGCGCAGCTGGTTGGCGAATTCGACGATAAGGATGCCGTGCTTGGTGATCAGGCCGACCAGCGTCACCAGGCCGATCTGGCTGTAAACGTTGAGCGTGTGGCCGGAGAGCCAGAGGGCGAGCAGGGCGCCGGTGATGGAGAGCGGTACCGAGAGCATGATGATGAAAGGGTCGATAAAGCTCTCGAACTGGGCTGCCAGCACCAGGTAGATGAAGCCGAGGGCCAGCAGGAAGGTGATGTAGAGGCTGGCGCTCGATTCCTTGAATTCCCGCGAGGGACCGTCGTAGTCGGTCACGGAACTGGCCGGCAGCACCTTGGCGGCGATCTCCTCCAGTTTGGCCAGTCCGTCCGAGAGGGCGTAGCCGGGCGCCAGGCTGGCGGTGATCTTGGCGGCGCGCAGCTGGTTGAAATGGTTGAGCTCTTTGGGCGCTACCGTCTCCCGGACGGTGACCAGGTTGGCGAGCTGGACCATTTCGTTTTCTTTGCCCCGTACGTAGATTGCCGAGAGGTCCGAGGGGGTGGCGCGTTCGCTGTCCTCGACCTGGACGATGACGTCGTACTGCTTTCCTTCGCGTTTGAAGCGCGTCACCTGGCGGCCACCCAGCATGGTCTCCAGGGTGCGGCCGACGACCGCTACCTCGGCACCGACATCGACGGTCTTCTCCCGGTCGACCTGTACCGAAAGCTGCGGCTTGTTCAGCTTCAGGTCGGTGTCGAGATTGAGGAAACCGGGCCACTGGCGGGCCTGCTCCAGTATTGCCTCGGTCAGCTTCTGCAGCTCCTCGTAGGAAGCATTGGTCTGGATGACGAACTGCACGGGCTTGTCGAGGGGGCTCTGGCCGAGGGAGGGCGGGTTGAGGGGGAACGCCATGATGCCGGGAATCCCCCCGTAGAGCTTGGGTTGCATCTCGGTGACGATGGCCTGCTGCTTGCGCTCGCGTTTCTCCCAGTCCGTAAGCCCCATGAAGGATACTATCTGTGAAACCACCGGTCGCCCGGTCACCATGAAGTAGCGTTCCACCTCCGGTGTTCCGGCGTAGACCTTCTCCATCATCCGCGCGTATTTGTCGGTGTAGGCAACGGTTGAGCCCTCGGGGCCGATGCCGACGCCGATGATGGTGCCGCGATCTTCGGTCGGCGCCAGTTCCGACTTGAGCATGCCCATCAGAAACCAGGCGGCGCCGCCGGCCACCAGGACCATGAAGATCACCACCACCCGTGCCTTGAGCGCCCAGCGCAGAAGCCTCTGATAACCGCTGGTCATGGCGACCATCCCCGCCTCGATGAAGTTGTAGACCG
>DATBML010000114.1:0-2063 GCA_036554885.1 Desulfuromonadales bacterium | reverse complement strand
AGTTCTGGGAGCCCTTCATCGCCCTGCTCAAGCAGAAGGAGCAGGAGGTCTCCAAGGAAGACGTGACCACCGAGAAAACCGGCCGCAGCTGCCCCGACTGCGGCAAGGAACTGGTCATCAAGCTCGGCAAGTCCGGCAAGTTTCTCGCCTGCACGGGCTTTCCCGAGTGCCGCCACACCGAGCCCCTCGCCGCCGAGGAGCGCGAGGAGCCGGTCCTCTCCGAGGAGAAATGCGACAAGTGCGGCGCCCCGATGCTGATCAAGGACGGCCGTTACGGCAAATTCCTCGCCTGTAGCGCCTACCCGGCCTGCAAGAACATCCAGCCCCTGGTCAAGCCGAAATCCCTCGACATCACCTGCCCCGACTGCAAGCAGGGGGTGCTGATGGAGAAAAAGAGCCGTTACGGCAAGATCTTCTACTCCTGCAACCGCTATCCGCAGTGCAAATATGCCCTCTGGGACCAGCCGGTAGACCAGGCGTGCCCCAAGTGCGGCTACCCGGTGATCGTCGAGAAGGTCACCAAGCGCTACGGCACCTACCGCAAGTGCCCGACGGAGAGCTGCGACTGGAAGCTGGAGATCGTGCCGCCGGAGAAGAAGGAAGTCGCGGCCAAGGCGGTGGCCAAGAAGGCCCCGGCGAAAAAGGCGCCGGCCAAAGGTACCAAGCCGAAATCCTGAGGGTTGCCCCCCGTCCGACTTGTCTGACCGGTCAGCCGGGTCCGACTCGCCCCTGATCCCTGACACCTGGAACCTGAATCCTTGGCACGAATCACCATCATCGGCGGCGGACTCGCCGGCTGCGAGGCCGCCTGGCAGGCCGCCCGCGAAGGCGCGGTCGTCACCCTCTGCGAGATGAAGCCGCAGCGCTTCTCTCCCGCCCACCGCTCCCCGAACCTCGGCGAACTGGTCTGTTCCAACAGCCTGCGCGGGGCCGGGATGAACAACGCCGTCGGCTGCCTCAAGGAGGAGTTGCGCCGTTGCGGCTCACTCTTCATGGCCGCCGCCGACGCCACGGCAGTGCCCGCCGGCGGGGCGCTCGCCGTCGACCGGGAGGCATTTGCCGCCTGGCTGACCGGGAAAATCGAAGAACACCCCCGCATCACCCTGGTGCGCGAAGAGATCACCACCATTCCCGATGAGGGAACGGTCATCGTCGCTTCCGGACCGTTGACCTCGGAGGCGCTCTCGGCAGAAATCGCCCGCCGCACGGGCGCCGAGCAACTCTACTTCTACGACGCCATCGCCCCCATCGTCGAGGCAGACTCCATCGATTTCACCAAAGCCTGGCGGGCTTCCCGCTACGGCAAGGGAGGAGACGACTATGTCAACTGCCCCTTGAGCCGGGAGGAGTATCTTGCCTTCGTCGCCGGGCTGCGGCAGGCCGAGAAGGTTCCGGCCCGGGATTTCGAAAAGATGATCCACTTCGAGGGGTGCATGCCGATCGAAGAGATGGCCGCCCGCGGCGAGATGACCCTCGCCTTCGGGCCGATGAAACCGGTGGGGCTACCCGATCCGCACACCGGCAAGGAACCGTTCGCCGTGGTACAGCTTCGCCAGGACAACCGCCATGCCACCCTGTTCAACATGGTCGGCTTCCAGACCAAACTGACTTACCCCGAGCAGCGTCGGCTGCTTCGCACCATCCCAGGCCTGGAGAATGCACGCTTCGCCCGTCTGGGAAGCGTGCACCGCAACACCTTCGTCAACGCCCCCGCCTGCCTCGAGCGAACCCTGCAGCTGCGCGGCGAATCCCGCATCTTCTTCGCCGGCCAGATCACCGGCGTCGAGGGGTACGTTGAATCGGCGGCCACCGGCTTTCTCGCCGGGCTCTTTGCCGCCCGCTGGCAGCGCAGCGAGGCGATTCCCCTGCCGCCGGCCACCACCGCCTTCGGCGCCCTGCTGGGCCATCTGGTCGAATCGGCCGCTGAGAACTTCCAGCCGATGAACGTCAACTACGGCCTCTTCCCCCCCCTCGACGACCGCCACCGCAAACGGACCGACCGACGCCTGGCCATGGCCGAACGAGCCCTGGCCGACCTGGAACCGTGGCGGCAGAGTCTGAAA
>DATBML010000110.1:0-2031 GCA_036554885.1 Desulfuromonadales bacterium | reverse complement strand
TCGGTGTTGCCGCCGCGCCGGGGACTTCCTGAAATCGCAATGATCTTCATGGTCTCCACTCCTTCCCGAACAGTTGTGCCATTCTGACAGAAGTCCTTCCCGCCGGCAAGCCTCCGCGTTGACACGCCCCCCGGCTCTGTTACCTTTTAACAAGAAAAGGAAAAAATCAGTCTCACGCGACGACGCAACGAACGCGACGATTCCTCTTGCCTTGGTTTTGAATTTCGTTGCGCCCGTCGCGGCGTCGCGTGAGAAACGATTTCAGTTTTTGATGTAACGGCTGCGGGAGATGCCATGCAATTCAGTGACTTCGATCCCTTGAAGGGAAAACGCCTGCAGGTCCTTACCCCCGACGGCGAGGTCGACCCGAAGCTGCTCCCCGATTTCGATGACGACGCCCTGCGTGCCGTTTTCCGCCACATGCTGGCGGCCCGCCTGGTCGACCGCCACTGCATGGCTTTGCAGCGGGAGGGGCGGCTGGGGACCTATCCGCCGCTGGAAGGTCAGGAGGCCTGCCAGGTGGGAAGCGCCCTGGCCCTGGCCGAAACCGACTGGATCGTCCCCTCCTTTCGCGAGCTGGCGGCGACCCTGGTCCGTGGCGTGCCGCTGGAGACGATTTTACTTTACTGGATGGGGAACGAAGAGGGGAGCCGCATCCCCCGCAAGTTCCGGCTCCTGCCCGTTTCCATTCCGGTCGGCACCCATACGCTGCATGCTGTAGGAATGGCGATGGCTCTGCAGTATCGGCGGGAAGAGGGGGCGGTGGTCTGTTATCTCGGCGACGGAGCCACCAGCGAGGGGGACTTCCACGAGGCGATGACCTTCGCCGGGGTGCGCCGGGCGCCGGTGGTCTTTTTCTGCCAGAACAACGCCTGGGCGATCTCGGTGCCGCGGAAGATCCAGTGCGCCGCTGCAACCCTGGCCGCCAAAGGGGTCGGCTACGGGATGCCCGGCATTCAGATCGACGGCAACGACCCCTTCGCGGTCTTGCTGGCGATGCAGGCCGCTCTGGAGCGGGCCCGTGCCGGGGAGGGGCCGACCTTCATCGAAGCGGTCACCTACCGTCTCGGTCCGCACACCACCTCCGACGACCCTTCCCGCTACCGGGAAGATGCCGAGGTGGAAAAGATGCGCGCCCTCGAGCCGCTGGCGCGTTATCGCCGTTTTCTCGAAAAGCGCGGCCTTTGGTCGCAGGCGTGGGAGGACGGTCTGGGCCGCGAGTTGGAAGAGTGGATCGAGGCGGCCGTCCGCAAGGCCGAGGATCATCCCGGCCCCCGACCCCAGGACGTTTTCGACCATATGTTCGCCGAGCTGCCGCCGCATCTTGTCCGTCAGCGCGACGAGTTGCTGACGCATCTCGAAAGAGAGGGATGAGATGGCGCAACTGAACCTGGTCGAAGCGATCAACCGGGCGCTGCGCGAGGA
Source organism: Desulfuromonadales bacterium (assembly GCA_036554885.1). Lineage (GTDB taxonomy): Bacteria > Desulfobacterota > Desulfuromonadia > Desulfuromonadales > DASPGW01 > DASPGW01. Next base: position 606 of record DATBML010000110.1, on the reverse strand, counting down.
GTTGGAGCGCGATCCGTCGGTTCTGCTGCTCGGCGAGGATGTGGGGAAGGAGGGGGGCGTCTTCCGGGTTACCGAGGGGCTGCAGCAGGCCTTCGGCGAAGCGCGGGCGATCGACACGCCGCTGGCCGAGTCGGGGATCGTCGGCGTCGCCTTCGGCATGGCCCTGCTGGGCCTGCGGCCGGTGGCGGAGCTGCAGTTCATGGGCTTTCTCTATCCGGCTCTCGACCAGATCATCTCCCACGTCGGGCGCATCCGCAACCGCACGCGGGGCGAGTACAGCGCGCCGCTGGTGATCCGCATGCCCTACGGAGGCGGCATCCACGCCCCCGAGCACCATTCCGAAAGCACCGAGGCGATCCTGGCCCACATCCCCGGCATCAAAGTGGTCATCCCCGCGACCCCGGCCGATGCCCTGGGGCTGCTCAAGAGCGCCATCCGCGATCCCGACCCGGTCCTTTTTCTGGAGCCGAAGCGTATCTACCGGGCGGTCAAGGAGGAAGTTCCCGACGGCGAGCATCTCGTCCTCCTCGGCCGCGCCCGCCTGGTCCGCCCGGGGCGCGACGTCACCCTGGTCGCCTGGGGGGCGATGGTGCGCGAGGCGGAAAA
>DATBML010000067.1:0-3157 GCA_036554885.1 Desulfuromonadales bacterium | reverse complement strand
GACTGAGATAATAGGGGTTGACGCGCATGGGGTAGCGCTCGGCAACCGCTTCCAGGGGACGGGGGTCGACACCGAACCGGCGGGTCAGCTGGCCGGGACGGGTGACGCTTGCCTGCAAAAGTCTTTGCCAGGTCTCCATCGGATCAACTCTTCTCCTTCGTGGAAAAGCGTTTAACGTACGTGATGCGATCATCGCCGGGGCGGTAAAAATCCCGAATCCTCGATTCTTCGATATATCCGGCCTGTTCGTAAAAAAGCCGGGTTCGCTCATATCCGCCTTGGGAAGAGGTCTCGAGGCACATCATCCTGCCTCCGAGGGTGCGGGCATCCGCTTCGGCGTGAGCCAGGAGTCTGCGGCCAAAGCCACGCCCCTGCACCTTCGGGTCGGTGGCGATCCAGTAGAGATCGAAATTCCCTTCGGTCAAGGGTACCGGCCCGTAGAGAACGTAGCCGACGGCCCGCCCGCCGTCTTCGGCGACCGCCACGATGTAGTCCTTCTGGTTGGGGTCATCGAGAACGATCCCAAGCAGTTCCACGGCACAGCCGACTTCGACGTCGTTAAATGCTCCCGTCTTGTTGAGGACCCGAATGAGATCGGGGAGGTCCTCGCGCTTAAGGTTTCGCATGAACGGTCTCCTTGCGCTTGAGCGCCATCTGCAGGATTCGGTCGATCAGTTTCGGATAGGTCAGTCCAGCTGCCCGTGCGGCCCTGGCCAGACCGGCACCGGGAGCAATGTCGGGATTGGCGTTGACTTCGAGAATGTACGGTACGTCGTTGCGCAGTCGGATGTCGACCCGGGCATAGTCGCGGCATTCCAGAATCTTGTAGGCGCGGAGGGCGACGTCGCGAAGGAGGAATTCTTCCTTGGCCCTGAGGGGAGCCGGGCAGACCGGTTCGGTCTTGGCATATTCCGCCGATTCCTCCAGCCATTTGCCGTCGTAGCTGACGATGGACCGGCTCAGACCCGGTTGAAAGCGGATTTCGGAGAGTGGCAGCGCCTCAAAGGGTGCGTTGCCGAGCACCGCAGCATTGATTTCCCGCCCTTCGATGAATTCTTCGACCAGAGCACCCTGATGGTAGGTGTCGTGAATGTACTGAATGCGCTTTCGCAGGGCGACTTCGCTCTCGACGATGCTGTCGAGGGTGATACCCAGCGAGGCGTCTTCGAAGCGCGGCTTGATGATCAGGGGATAGGCCAGGTCGCGAGTCTTGGGATAATGCTCGCCCATCTTGACCAGTATGTACTTGGGGGTGGGCAGGCCGTGACGCATCAGCAGGTCCTTGGTGCGGACCTTGTCCTGGGTAAGGCCAAGAGAAAGCGGGGCCGCCCCGGTGTAGGGGTAGCCGAGCAGGTCGAGAAGGGCAGCGACGTGCAGTTCCTTGCGGCTGTCACCCCAGAACCCTTCGCAGAGGTTGAACACCGCTTCCGGGTGCGCGGCACGCAGGTCGTCGATGAACTTTACGACATCGGCCCCGAGAGGGACCAACTTGGCCGAGTGTCCCAACTCCTTAAGAGCCTTGCAGACGGCACGGGCCTCGGTTTCCGCCCCCTTTTCGGAAATGCGGTCGCCGGCCTCACCTTTGTACAGCTTGGGAGGAACCCGGTTAAAGCATACAGCGACGTTCATCCAGACCCCCCTGGTACAGGCCGAGCCGTTCACTGGCGGCTTCCACCACGCTTAGAATCATCTGCTCATAGGAAAGGCCGGCCGCTCTGGCCGCCTTGGGAAAGCAGCTGTTCTGTTCCGGTCGCGGCAGGATGCCGGGAAGGGGGTTGAGCTCAATGATGTTGGGTAGACCGCTGGCGTCCAGTCGCACGTCGATTCGGCACCAGTCACGGCAGCCCAGCACCCGGAAGGCTCGTTTGCACGTTTCTTCGATATTCTTTCTCAGCAACGGCTCCAGTGGAGCCGGGCAGGAGAAAATCTGCAGGGGGTTTTCTTCCTGGTCCCAGAGCCATTTGGCTTCGAAGGAATAGATGGGGTTCACCCCTGCCGGCAGGGTGTCGAAGTTGATCTCAACGATGGGCAGCGCCTGCAGGGCGGCGCCGTTGCCAAGCAGGGCGACGGTAAACTCCCTGCCGGGGAGGAACTCTTCGACCAATGCCGGCTGCTGGTAGGTGTTGAGTACCCACTCGATTTGCCGGCGCATGGCACGACGGTCCTGCACCAGTGCCTTGTCCGTGACCCCTTTGCTGGAGCCTTCGAGGATCGGCTTGACCATCAGCGGGTAACGCAGGCGGCCGGGAATTTCCGACAATGAATGGACGACGGCGAAGCGGGGTGTGGGAACCCCGTGGCAGGCAAGTATTTCCTTGGTCCGCCGCTTGTCGAGGCAGATGCCGAGAGTGACCGGATCGCTGCCGGTGTAGGGGATGCCGAGCATGTCGAGCATCGCCGGGATTTGCGCCTCGCGGCTGTTGCCAAGAAGACCCTCGGCAATGTTGAAGACCAGATCGGGACGAAGCTTGCGAAGTGTTTCGAAGGCATCGAGATCGGCCTCGACGAGGCTGACCTGATGTTGGGTAGCCAGCGCCGCCTCTACCGCCTTTATCGTGTGGATGTCATCCCACTCGGCGTAGAGATCGTCGGCTTCAGGCGAGGGAGGTTCGGAGGGAGGCTCTGCGGGAGGTTCCAGTTCCTGGACGGACTCCTGCCGCAGATTGAAGGTGAGCGCAACATGCATGGTGAACCCCTTTAAAGCCTTCGAATTATTACCATTCCCCCGACGGGAGAGCAGCGGACTCGTACCATCGGTCCGGGTAGCCTGGGATGCTGGCGGCTATAAAAAGGGGTTGCTTTTTATGCATCGTCTTTTCGCGCATTCCCGGCCGGAACGTATCCGTCAAGCTCCGTATACTCCCCTTTGAAATTTGTGTCAACGGGAAAAAAAATAGCAAAAAATACTATTTAATTACAGTGGTTTATAGATTGGGCCAAGGGAAAATCGAGGAGCGCCGCAATAAAAAATCACATTACCGGAACTACCCACAGAAAGTTTGCGCGAATGTAAAGAGTGGACGGCGCCAGGTGCAACAACCACTGGCATCGTTTCACCATCTGACGACCATGGACAAAGGGGGGAGGAGGGTGGTGAAGTGCTGGCGGATCCGGGCAAAGCGGGCATGCGGAAAGGTTTGCCGGTATGGCCTCAAGG
>DATBML010000025.1:0-3904 GCA_036554885.1 Desulfuromonadales bacterium | reverse complement strand
TTTTCCGGGCCGCTGTGGGAACCAATAATATCGACTCCGAGGCCCGTTTCGGCGCCCTGCGTGCGCTCAAGGCCCTCGACCGGACGCTTGGTCTCAAGGGGGCGAGCAACCGCATCGCCAAGATCGGACAGGCGGAGGCAGTGCTCGTCTTCGGCTCCGACGTGACTGCCGAGGCGCCGGCGATCGACTGGCAGATCGAGCGTGCCTGCCGCAAGCGCGACGGCAAGCTGGTGGTCGCCAACATGCGCCGGGTCAAGCTGGTCCGCTACGCGGAGAGCTTTCTCCAGTACCGGCCCGGCAGCGAGGTGCTGCTGGCCAACGCCCTGGCCAAAATCATTCTCGAGAAGGGGCTGGCCGACGAAGCCTACCTGCAGCGTTTTGTCGCCAACCTCGATGAGCTGCGGAATCACCTGCAGGCCGTCGATCTTGAAAATGCGGCGCTGGCCACGGGACTCTCCCGCGAGCTGATCGAGGAGGCCGCTCTCCATCTCGGCCGCGCTGGTTCGGTCGCCCTGGTCTTCGGCGGCGATGTGATCAAGAGTGAAGGGGCCGAGGCGAAGATCGCCGCCCTGGCCAACCTGGCCCTGGTGACCGGCGCCCTGCACGGCGACATCGGCGGCCTCTTCCCGGTCGACGAAAAGGGGAACATGCAGGGGCTCCTCGACATGGGGGTCTGCCCGGAGTTGCTCCCCGGTTACCAGGATTACCGCACCGGACGGCAGAAATTCGAGGCCGCCTGGAACGTCCGGCTGCCGGAAGGGGGGCGCGACGCCCAGGGGATCCTCGCGGGGATCGAAAAGGGCGAGATCAAGACCCTATACCTTGCCGCCACCAATCCGCTGGTTTCTTTCCCCGACAGCGGCCGCTGGCGCCGGGCGCTGGAGAAGGTCGAGTTCCTCGTCGTCCAGGATATCCTCGCTTCCGAGCTGACCGGGCTGGCCCACGTTGTTCTCCCCGGCGTCTCCTTTGCCGAAAAGAAGGGGACCGTCACCTCCCTCGACCACCGGATCGGCTGCCTCGGCCGGGCCCTTTCTCCGCTCGCCGAGGCGCGCGCGGACGGTGAAATTCTGGCCGCGCTCTACGCTCGCCTGGTCCCTTCGGGGACAGTATCGGAGCCGGCGGCCGTTCTGGATGAGGTGCGCCAGCTCACCCCGCTCTACAGCGAAGTCTGCTCGACCGACGGGAGCGGCTGCCGCAGCTGCCTCAAGGAGCCTTTCCGCCCGAAAGAGCGCAGCATGACCTACACCCCGGTCGAGCCGGAAGCCGTCACCGAGGGACTGCAGCTGCTCACCGGCAAGATACTCTTCCACTTCGGCACCACCTCCACCTTTGCCGACGGCAACCTGGAGGTCGCTCCGGCCGGCTACATCGAGATCCATCCCGAGGACGCCGCCCCCAGCGGGATCACGGAGGGAAGCACGGTGCGGATCACCTCCACCACCGGCTCCGCCCGCGGTCCGGTCAAGCTGAGCGAGAACGTGCCGAAGGGGCTGCTCTTCGCCCCCTATCACTTCGCCGACCTCAATATCCAGCAGGTCATTCCTGCGGGGCAGAACCGCACCTTGATTCAGGTGGGCAAGCCTTAACGACCGCTTCACTTCTCCGGCCCGACAAAAGGCGCCCCGGCAAATGCCCGGGGCGCCTTTTTCGCGTGCGCTCTCAAACCGGAGTGAAGGTGACCGCCACCCACCCTCCGCGATGATGCCGGCCTGTCTTAAATCGTCACCCGGAACCGGGACCCCCCGTCTGCAGAATCAGCAGTGGTCCGTCGGGGACAATGGCCCAGCGGGCACCGTCACCGAAGCGCCAGAGGAGCTCGTGGATGGCCTCGCCGAGGTCGGCAACCGGGTGAAAGTGGAAGCGTTTCAGGGTTTCGGCGTCGATGCCGTGGGTATGGATCCAGACCTCGTTCTTCAGCATCACCTGGTAGGTCTCCTGGGCGCACCACTGGTCGGGAATGAAGAACTCCTTGCGCAGCAGCTTCTCGATGAAGGCGGCGGGCGAAGTGGCGTGTTCGAAGACCTCGCGGTACTCGGGGCTGCCGAACCCCTCCAGGCACTCGGTGGCGATGAGGATCACGCCTCCTTCGCGGACGGCGCCCGCCACCCCGGAAAGCCCCTTGGCCGTCTGGTACAGATTGCAGTCGAGAGGCGCCCCGGCATTGGTGGTGACGACAAAGTCGAGAGGGGCGTTCAGGGTCGTCACGCAGTGGCGAGCGAGAAAAGCCACCCCCCGCAGGTGCGCCTCGACGGGGTGGCCGGCGAAGACGCCCGTGATCCGTTTGGCGGTGTCGAGGGTGACGTTGACGATGAAGTCGGATCCGGCCTTGGCCATGACCGAAAGGGCCGCCTCATGGAAGGGGTTTCCCGCCAGCGCACCGTAACGGGTTTCGGGGTGGGCGACCATCTCCGGGCCGTGCATGTACTGCAGGGTGCGCAGCGAGGAGATGCCGGGGAGGATCGACTTGCGGCCGCCGGAATAGCCCGCCCACATGTGCGGCTCGATGAAGCCGGTGAGAATCTTCAGTTCGGCCGCCACGTAGTGACGGTTGACGTAGGCGGGGACGCCGTCGCCGATCTCGCCGACCAGGGTCATTTCGCTGTCATCCTTCGACAGGTGGTTGATGACCCGGTAGCGGGCGGCGATTTCGCCGCCGACCAGCCGCTCCAGTTCCGCTCCTTCGTTGGGGCGGTGCATGCCGGTGGCGATGAGGATGGTGATGCGCTCGCGGGGAATCCCGGAGGCTTCCAGCTCAGCCAGGATCGGCGGCAGCAGCAGGCTGTTGGGGACCGGCCGGGTGATGTCGCTGATGACGATCACAGCGTCACGCTTACCCTGCGCCAGGTGCCGCAGCGGCGGCGAGGCGACCGGCGCGGCCAGAGCCGCGGCGACGGCGCCGGGGGCATCGGCCAGCACCGGGGCCTCTTTGGGAGAGAGCACCCCCTGGAAGTTCGGGGTGGCTGGAAACTCGAGGTCGATTCCCTTTTGACCGTACTTGAGATGGACATGCATATCGCCTCCTGCTCTTTTCCGGCGGGTGCCCGCCAATGTTTCATCCCCGTCGCGTGATCTCGCTCATCAACTCCAGCTGAACCTGCTGGATTTCCACCAGCCGCTCCCACTGCCGGGAAAGCAGGTGGTCGATTTTCTCGTGCAGGTGCCGGATCTCCAGCTCCGCCTTGAGGTTGACCCGATAGTCGTTCTGCGCGCGCAGGCGGTCTCTGGCCTCCTGGCGGTTCTGGCTCATCATGATGACCGGCGCCTGAATGGCGGCCAGGCAGGAGAGGACGAGGTTGAGCAAAATGAACGGATAGGGGTCGAAAGGACGCAAGAGGAGGACGGCCGAGTTGACTGCAATCCAGAGCAGCAGGAAGCCGCCGAAGCCGAGGATGAAGACCCAGCTGCCGCCGACGTCCGCAATGCGGTCGGCGAGGCGTTCACCGAAGGTCAGCTCGCGCTCGAACTGGGCATCGATGTCGCTCGACAGGGTCTCTTGGCGGGCCAGGCTGTCGAGGACTTCCTGCTCCAGCGAGGTCAGCTCCCCTTTCTCCGTTTCCAGCAGCGACTGGATGTAGCGGCTGCGGAAGCGGTTCAGATCGGTTTGGCAGATGTAGCCATCGGCGGACCACTGTGGAATTTCCTTGTGGATCTCGTCAACGACCGGCCCGCTGACCAGGGCGGCCGGGATCAGCCTGTTTTTCCCCTTAGCCTTCGCCTTGCCGCAAATCTGACAGAGCGTAATCGGTTCTTTTTGAGTTTTCAATTCATCCTCCCGATAAACACATGAGAAGTTCTTCGCGGCACCGGTAGCTCCTTACGCCGCCTTCGGCAGAGGCCGACGCAGCCGCTTGCGCAGGTAGTCGAGGCCGAAGATCAGCGGGATGCCGAGCCAGGCGAGAACATA
>DATBML010000019.1:0-5121 GCA_036554885.1 Desulfuromonadales bacterium | reverse complement strand
CGACAGAAGCGCCTGGAGAAAAGACTGCGCCGGCACGCCCTGGATCTGGAACAGGCAGTGCGCCGGCGCACCGCCGAACTGGAGGCGGAGCGCAGCCGCCTGCTGACCGTGCTCGACGCCATGAACGACCTCGCCTACATCACCTCGGCCGGTCACCGGGTCGAATTCATGAACCGGGCCATGGTCGAGGCTTTCGGCACATCCAACGGCAATCACTGTTATGAGGTTTACGGCCGCCGGACGGCCTGTCCCTGGTGCCCGCTGCCGCAGGTTCTGATCGAGGAGACAGTGCGGGAAGAGCGTTTCGTCGAGATCAACGGACGGACCTATGAAATCATGCACACCCCGCTGACCGACGCCGACGGGCAGATTCACAAACTCTCGGTCTTTCGCGACATCACCGAGCGAAAAGATGCCGAAAACAAGCTGCAAGCGGCCAACCAGGAACTTGACGCTTTCGTCTACACCGTCTCCCATGACTTGCGCACGCCGCTGACGCCGATTATTGGCTTCGCCGAATTTCTCAAGGAGCAATACGGCGATCGCCTCGATGCACAGGGGATCGATCTGCTCGATGAAATCGAGAAACAGGGGGAGAAGATGCTGGCGCTGCTGGAGGACCTTCTGGCCCTGGCCCGGGTCGGCCGAATCGAAACCCCGGCAAAGAAAGTCGACGTCACCGCCGTGGTGCAACAGGTTCTCGATGAACTCAGCGAAGCCATCAACCGGGACGGAATTATTGTGACGTTGAACGCACTGCCGCCCCTGAAGGTCCCGGAAACGCTGCTCGCGCAACTCTTCTCCAATCTGGTCGGCAACGCGCTGCGCTATGCCGGGGGGGCGGGCGCGCGGATCGAGATCGACGGCGAGGCCGGCGATGGACGGATTCTCTATTACGTCCGCGATCACGGCCCCGGCATCCCAGCCGAGGAGCGCTCGCTCATCTTCGATCTCTTCTACCGCGGCTCCACGGCAGGCAAATCGATTGGGACCGGGATCGGTCTGGCGACGGTGCGCAAAATCGCCCGCCTCTATGACGGACGGGTCCAGGTAGAAGAGACCCCGGGCGGCGGCAGCACCTTTGTGGTCGAATTCACGGAGACGTCGCCGTAGGGGCGGTCCCCTGTGGCCGCCCTGGGCAGGCACAGGGACCTGCCCCTACGGTGCCATACCCTTCTCCCGCAGTTCTTCAAGAGCCGCCTCAGTCTTGCCGAGGCCATCCAGCCCCATCCCCTTGAGCACATGCGCCGCCTTGGTGAACTGGATATCGTCGTACTGCACGACCTGTACGTGATTCCCCCAGGGATCGAGGAAGTCGAGGCCCGGCCCCGGCATCATCTCGACGTTGAGCTCCTTCAGCGCCGCGCGCAAGGCCGCCCGGTCATCGACCACCAGGCCGAAGTGGCGGGCACGGTCGGGCGGCTGGGTCCGTTTCGGCGACAGGTTGATGAACTGATCCCCCAGGTCGATGAAGGCCATGCCGTCGTGCCGGCCGCGCAGCTTGAGTTCGAACAACTCCCCGTAGAATTCCAGGGCCGCCTCCACGTCATCCACTTCCAGGGCCACGTGGTTGATCCCCACCGCCCGGGCTTTCATTTTTGTTTCCATTGCCGACTCCTCTGATCTGCAAATTGTTTCTGGTAGGGGCAACGCATGCGTTGCCCTGGGCGAGGCAATGCCTCGCCCCTACAAAATCCGCGTCGAATCATTCTGCCCGGAAATGCGAAGAGCGCAGGATATCCCCCGCGCTCTTCCCTTTTTGCTATGCAATTCCCCAGCCTCAGCCCAGGATCTGCTTCATGTCCTCTTCCACCGTCCCGATCGGGGCGAGCTTGAAGTTCTCGACCAGGAAGTTGAGAACGTTCGGCGTGACGAAAGCGGGCAGGCTCGGACCGATCTTCATGTTCTGGATGCCGAGGGAGAGCAGGGAGAGGAGCACCACCACCGCCTTCTGCTCGTACCACGACAGGATGATGGAGAGCGGCAGATCGTTCACCCCGCACTTGAAGGCATCGGCCAGGGCCAGGGCGATCTGGATTGCCGAGTAGGCGTCGTTGCACTGGCCGACGTCGAGCAGGCGGGGAATCCCTCCGATGTCGCCGAGATCGAGCTTGTTGAAACGGTACTTGCCGCAGGCCAGGGTCAGGATGACCGTATCCTTCGGTAGCTGCTCGGCGAACCGGGTGTAGTAGTTGCGCCCGGTCTTGGCACCGTCGCAGCCGCCGATGACGAAGAAACGGCGGATCTGGCCGGCCTTGACGGCGGCGATGACCTTGTCCGCCAGGCCCAGCACGGCATGGTGACCGCAGCCGGTGAGAATATCCTTGCCCGGCTTCTCAGGGAGGTCGCCGGCGGCCTGGGCCGCCCTGATAACTTCGGAGAAATCCCAGCCCTCGATGTGCTTCACCCCCGGCCACTGCACCCGTCCCCAGGTAAAGAGGCGCTCTATGTAGTTGTCGGCGGGGCGCTGGATGCAGTTGGTATTGAAGATGATGGCGCCGGCAAACTCCTGAAACTCCTTGTACTGGTCCTGCCAGGCGCCGCCGAAGTTGCCGGCAAGGTGCTTGTACTTCTTCAGCCCGGGATAGCCGTGCGCCGGCAACATCTCGACGTGGGTGTAGACGTTGATCCCCTTGCCCTCGGTCTGTTTGAGCAGTTCCTCGAGCATCTTCAGGTCATGGCCGGAGACGAGAATCCCCTTGCCGGCCCGGGTGCCGATGTTGACCGGGGTCGGCGTCGGCGGCTGGAAACGCTGGCAGTGTGCCTCGTTGAGCAGGCCGGTGCACTGGATGTTCACCTTGCCGCATTCCATGGCAAGGCCGACGAAATCCATCAGCCCCTTGCTCTTGTCCAGGGTGGCCGCCATCGCCTTGTGAATGAACCCGTAAATCGCGTTGTCGTCACGGCCGAGGATGTGGGCATGGTCGGCGTAGGCGGCCATCCCCTTGCAGCCGTAGATGAGGATTTGCTGCACCGAATGGACGTCCGGGTCGATGGAGGGATCTTTGACCGGATGCTTGCGCCCCTCGGCCACCGCCTGCACCACCGTTGCCGGCGGGTTCCAGGGACGGGCCGCGGCCGGGATTTCGCCCGGTGAAGCGCCGCCGGCTGCTTTTTCGAAGAGCTGCTGTGCCTTGTCGCGCATGGCGGAAACCTGGCCGGCCACCCTGGTCAGATTCTCCGGGTCGAAGTCGACGTTGGTGACGGTGGTGAAAAGCGCCTCAATCATGAAGACGTCGATATCCCGGTCGATGGCCCCCTTCTGCCGGGCCTGGTCGGCCCAGAAGGCCATCCCCTTGAGGCCCCAGACGATCAGGTCCTGAATGGCAGCGGTTTCCGGCGTCTTGCCGCAGACGCCCATCTTGGTGCAGCCGGTGCCGCCGGCAGCTTGCTCACATTGGTAACAGAACATCTCTTCCATGGTTCATCTCCTTTGCAGGTTTGCTGTGATAACGGCTTGAAATCAGAGTCGCACAGGCTGGGTTTCGAGACCCTTCTACTTTTAGCAGAGCCTTCGGAAAATTCCAGTGTGTCGGCGCAAAGAATCGTCCAGGCTCTGCTTGAGCGCCTCCGGCATTCCGTGCTATCAATGATCCATGAAAATCCGTTACTACATCAGCGGCCATGGCCTCGGCCATGCCAGCCGCTCCTGCCAGATCATCAACGCCCTGCGCCGGCGCCATCCCGCTATTGCCGTGGAGGTTGTCTCCAGCGCCCATCCGTGGTTCTTCGCCGGCTTTCTTGATCCCTCCGTGCCGGTACGCTCGCTGTCCCTCGATCTCGGCGTGCTGCAGCGCGACAGCCTGGTGATGGAAGAGGAAGCAACCCTGCGGGCCTGCCGGAACTTTCAGCCGCAGCGACAGCTGCTCGTGGCGGCGGAAGCCGCCTCCCTGAGGACGGCCGGCGTTTCGCTGGTGGCGGCCGACATTCCCGCCCCGGCCTTCGCCGCCGCGGCGGCAGCGGGGGTGCCGTCCGTCGCGATCAGCAACTTTTCCTGGGACTGGATCTACGCGGGACTGGCCGAAAGGCATCCCGGCTATGACGATGTGGTGGCGGCGGTCGGCAGCGATTACGCGCAGGCGGACCTCCTGCTGCGCCTCCCCTTCTACGGGGACTTTCCCGCTTTTCGCCGCATCGAGGATCTGCCCCTGGTGGCGCGGCGCGCCCGGCGGCCGGCCGCCGAAGTTCGCCGCGCCCTCGGCATTGCCGAAGGCACCCGGGTCGGCCTCATCTCCTTCGGCGGCTTCGGCCTATGTGACTTCGATTCCGCGCCGCTTGCGCACCTGGATAAATGGATCTTTCTGACCGAGACCGGCCTGGGCACCGCCGCCGACAACGTTAGAATGATCGCCGCCGACCATTACTATCCCGACCTGGTGGCGGCGGCCGACGTCGTCATCACCAAGCCGGGCTACGGCATCGTCGCCGAGGCGATCGCGGGCGGCACGGCCGTCCTCTACACGCCCCGCGGCGACTTTCGCGAGCAGGCGCTGCTGGTAGCTGCCCTGCACCGCTATACCCGAGCCCGGAAGATCGGCAACGATCAATTACGTCGCGGAGAATGGAGCGAGGCGCTGGAGATGCTGCTTGCCCAACCGCAGCCGGAGGAGAAACTGCCTGCCGACGGAGACATCGTCACGGCCGACCGGCTGGCACTACTTTGTGAGGAGTGAGGGGTGAGGAGCCAGGAGGAAATGAAAGTTGAGTGCAAAAACGAGATCTTACCCCTTACGCCTCACGCTTCACGCCTCACTGAGGTGTTCCACCGCCTCGCCGCCCACTTCGGTCCGCTGCACTGGTGGCCGGCGCAGACCCCCTTCGAAGTGGTGGTCGGAGCGATCCTCACCCAGAACACCGCCTGGCGCAACGTCGAGTACGCCATCGCCAATCTGAAAGAGGCAGAAGCTCTCTCCCCGGCGGCTCTGGCCAGCCTTGAGCGGGACGAACTTGAGGAAATCATCCGTCCTGCCGGTTTCTTCCGTCAGAAGGCCGAGCGGCTGCAACTCTTCGTCGAGCACCTTCTTGCCCGACACGGCGGCAACCTGGCGGCGCTGCTGGCCGGGCCGCTGGAGGCGGTGCGCGCCGAACTGCTCGCCTGCAAAGGGGTGGGGCCGGAGACCG
>DATBML010000481.1:0-3713 GCA_036554885.1 Desulfuromonadales bacterium | reverse complement strand
AAATACGGCGAGAGTCGCCAGGAACAGAAGAAGCTGCTCGGTCTGCTGACCGTCGGGGAAACCTACTTCTTTCGCTACCTGGCGCATTTCGACGCCCTGATTCATCACGTCCTGCCCGAATTGATCGAGCGCAACCGAACGCGGCGCTCGCTGCGGATCTGGTCGGCCGGCTGCTCCACCGGGGAGGAGCCCTACACGCTCGCCATGCTGCTGCGCGAGCACTTCCCTCAATTGGCCGACTGGGATGTTCAGATCCTCGGCACCGATATCAACAAGGTGGCTCTGCGCCGGGCTCGCGAAGGATGCTATGGCCCCCGGGCGCTGCGGGTGACCGACGCGGTTTATCGGGAGAAATATTTTCAGCGGGCCAGCAGTGCCTATCTTGTCGACAACAGGATCCGGGATATGGTGCGATTCGCCTATCTCAACCTGCAGACCGGGGCCTTCCCCTCGGCGGACAACGGCACCAGCGACGTCGACATTCTCTTCTGCCGCAACGTCATGATCTATTTCCGGCTCGGCACCACCCGGCGCATCGTCGAGAAGTTCTCCCGCTGCCTGAGCCCGGGGGGCTTTCTTTTTCTCGGCCATGCCGAAACCCTGATCAACATCTCTGGCCGGTTTCATCGCCAGCACCAGGCGGGTGGTTTCTACTATCAGCTGCGGGACGAAGAAGCTGAGGACAAGCCTCCTTCGCCGCCTTGTCCGGCGCCCCCGGTCACAGCTGTCCGCCCGCCGCCAAGATCTCCACAACTCTCGCCCCCGGCTCCGCCCCCTGCTGACCCAATTCCTGCGGCCGTGCCGCCGGTACCCGATCTGCAAGAGCTCTTCGTCAGGGCGGAGCAGGAATTTAATCGCGAAAATTTTAGAACAGCGTCTCAAAGTTATGATACAATCCTCCGCCACATGCCGCGGCATGTCGGGGCGATGGTGGGCAAAGGCTTCATTCTCGCCAACGAGGGACGCTACGAATTGGCTCTGGAAGCTTGCATGCAGGCCCTGGCGGTCGATGATCTGCGTCCCGACGTCTATTTTCTGCGGGGGTTGATCTGCGAACTGCAGAATGATCTGGAGGGGGCGGTGAGCGAATACCGAAAGTCGCTCCTGCTCGACATGGCATTCATCATGCCCCACTACAACCTGAGCAAGGTCTTTTGGCGTCTTGGGCGTCCACGCGATGCCCGTCGTGAACTCAACAACACGGTCCGGTTGCTGGAAAAAGCGGCCGACGAAGCGATTATCCCGCATTCCGGTGGCCTGTCGCGGGCGGTTTTTCTGGAAGTTTGCCGCGACGATGCCGGCCAGTTGGGGACGCAGCCCTGACATTCCTAAGATTTTCGAGGGGACCATTCGATGAAAGAGCGACGGACTTACGAAATTGACCGCGTCCTCAAGGAGATGCGGGACGAATACTGGCGGGGAATCGAAGAAGGGGGCGAGACCACTGCGGTCGAAACCCGCGATTATATCGTTTTCCGGCTCGCCGGCGAGCGTTACGCTCTGCCTTCGACCGTGGCCCGGGAGGTCCTGCGGATGCCCCGGCTGGTCCGGGTGCCGCGGGTGGCCGGACACATCTGCGGCGTCATCAACCTGCGCGGGCAGATCGTCGCCGTCACCGACCTGCGGCCACTGCTGGGTCTGGCCGGCGAGGAAATGCCGGCAAACGGCCAATTGATCGTCGTGGAGGCGGCCGGCCTGGTGACCGCCCTGCTCACGGAAAGGGTGGAGGGGATTCGCACGCTTGCCCTGGACTCCATCGAGCCGGTCACCGAGGGACTCTCCGGTTTCCCCCGGGATGCGGCCGAAGGGCAGGTCGTCGGCGAGGACGGCTTGCTGGTTCTGCTCGATCTGGCCAGCATCCTCGCGCGCCCGGAGTTCGTCATCGATCAGAAGGGGGAGTAGGGTTTGCACCCAGTGGTTGATCGACGATGAGGCGCCATCGCGCCTTCCTTTTATTCTTCTTAGAGGACCTGCCATGTTCCACTGGATTGCCAACCGGATTTCACTGAAAATCGCCCTGGCCCTCTTTCTCGTGCTGTCCCTGATCATGGCAGTGGCCACGACACTGCTGGTCAGGAGCCGCAGCGACGCGCTGCGTGAGCAGATGTTCGTCAAGGCGCGGACGATGGTCGTCCTCGGCGCCGAGACCATGCAGCTGGTGCTGAACCAGGCGGTTCTCGGCGGCACCATCTCCCTGGAGAAAATCTTCGACACCGACTACCGGCCGATCACCTCCGGGGCACTGGCGGGTGGTCCCGCGCCGAAATACCATACCACCTACGATCAGTACCTCGATGAGCGCATCCGCAAGGTCCAGGATGTCATGCTCGAGCAGGACCCCACGGTGCTCTTCGCCGTTCTGGTCGACAAGAACGGCTACCTGCCGACCCACAACACTCGCTATTCCCAGCCGCTGACCGGCGACCCGGAAAAGGACCGGACGGGCAACCGCACCAAACAGATGTTCAACGATCCGGTCGGCATCGCGGCTGCCCGCTTCGACGGCAGCGACGGCCAGCAGGTGCTGCGCCAGGAGTATCTGCGCGACACCGGTGAGCGGGCCTGGGACGTGGCGGCTCCGGTCTATGTGCAGGGGAAGCATTGGGGAGCGTTCCGGGTCGGTTTCTCGGTCGAGGAGGTCGAGCGGGCCGTCGCCGAGCTGCGCAACTCTCTCATCCTCTACATGGTGCTCATTCAGGTGTTCGCCTTCATTACCATCTGCCTCGTTCTGCACTACTTCATCCGGCCGCTCAACCGGCTGACGCAGGTTGCCGAACGGATTGCCAACGGGCATATGGAGGAGACCCTCGAAGTCGCCTCGAATGACGAGATCGGCAAGCTCGCCGGGGCATTCAACAAGATGACGCAGGTCATCGTCAAGAATCTCAAGAGCGAGATCGACCGCGGCGGGCGGCTGGTGCACAGCGTCAAGGAGGCGATCCAGCAGCTCTCGACCAGCGCCAACGAGATCCTAGCGATTTCCACCCAGCAGTCCTCCGGCGCCACGCAGCAGGCCTCGGCGGTGCAGGAGGCGACCACCACCTCCGAGGAGATCGCGGTGACCGCCCGACAGGTGGCGCAGAACGCGCTGCAGGTCGAGGCCCAGGCGGAGCAGGCGAACAGCGCCTGCACGGAAGGCATCGAGACGGTGGACAACGCCGTCCGGGGGATGGGCCAGCTCAAGGAACAGGTGCAGTCGATCGCCGAAGCGATGCTGCAACTGGGTGAAAACTCGCAGAAGATCGGCGGCATCGTCGACATCATCGACGAGATCTCCGATCAGACCAACCTGCTGTCGCTCAACGCGGCGATCGAGGCGGCCGGCGCCGGCGAAGCCGGCAAGCGATTCGCCATCGTGGCGGGCGAGGTTAGGCGCCTGGCCGAGCGCACCGTGGATGCGACCGGCCAGATCAAGGGACTGATCGAACAGATCCAGAAGGCGACCAACTCGACGATCATACTGACCGAGCAGGGGACCAAGGGGGTCGATGCGGCCAGCACGCGGGTGGAGCGGGTCGCTGAAGCGCTGGCCAACATCATCAGCATGGTCCAGGAGACGCGCGGAGCCGCGCGCGAGATCAAGCTCTCGACGCAGCAGCAGACGACGGCTAGCGAACAGATGGCCGAGACCATCGCCGAGGTGCGCGACGTCGCTGCCCAGGTGGCAGCGAGCGCCGAAGAGACGGCGCAGGCGATCGCCGAGCTGACCGGAC